>CAYRLT010000684.1:0-1960 GCA_964425095.1 uncultured Luteolibacter sp. | reverse complement strand
AATACGAACAGCCTGGGGTCGTATAGCGTGGGGGCGTTCAATACGCCGGTTACGGGGTTGAGCACGGGCACCTTGTATTACTACCGCTGTTATGGCACGAATAACTACGGGGACAGCTGGTCGGATGCCGCCGCTTTCACGACGCGGGTCGCGTCGACCACCATATTCTAGTCGATCCTGAAAAACCTCAGTTTCAAGCACTCGCCAGCAATAGACCCGTTGGCATATCCCGCTTTGGAGCCAAAAGCAGGCGATTCAATGCCTCGAAAAACAAACGCACAAAAAGTTGGCTGAGTTTCCTCAGCAACTTTCTGAAATTTATCCCACATCCCGCGAACATTGCATTCATCTTGTCGCCCAGAGCCCCTTTGAGTCGGTTGCGTTCCATCCGACAGTCACTTTTCATATGTCCAATCACCGGTTCAATCGCACTCCGTCTCCGGTGCCAGAATCTCATGGACTCCCGAACCGCTTTCCGATAACGATTCACGATCTCGATCCGACAAGGGCCCTCGTACTTGTGTCCCCGATAGCCCAAGTCGCACGTCGCCTGTTCCGGCTGGTGCCCCGTCAGCTGTTCCACTTGCTTCAGCGCCCGGCCCAACGTGTGCCCATCGTACGGATTCCCCGATAACGCCATCACTCCCACCACCCAGTTGTCTCGCGCCGTCGTACTCACACTCACCTTGCAGCCAAACTCATACGGCTTATGCGGTTTCCCTTTCGCTAAACACTCCACCTGCGGCTCGTGAATCGAATACAGCTTGTGATGATCGTCCCGTTTCTGTTGCAGCAACCGTTCCGATAGCACCAATAATTCAGCCATCTTCACCGTTGGTTCCGGCGCCTTGCGCTGAATATCCCGAACGACGCGTCCCAATATCGTCTTAACTTTCCGCGTTTCGCGCCGGGCTCGATCAAATTGCTGCGCTTTCGCATACCCGCTTTGGCGACGCAACGCCCGCTTCGCCACGCGATTGTAATTCTGTCGCAATGCAATCTCGGCCTTCTCCGCTTCTTTCACCAGCCGTTCCCTCGCACGATCATACAAACGTGCATCCGTAGGATGCCGAATGTTTTTCGCCTGCACCGTTGTATCGACATTTATCCGTTTCAGACTCGACGGCTTGATCACCTTCATATCCAATCCACACCGAAGCGTCTCCTCTAACAACTCCGCCGCCCCAGCCTCTGCAATCCGTTCCCGCCACCGGGTCATCGACGAACTGTCCAATGGCAACCGATGCTCAAAATACACGCCCCCACAAAAATATTGCCAGTAAGGATTCTCCGTCCACCCCACCAACACATCTTCGTCCGATAAATCAAACGCGTATTTCAGATAATGCAGGCCCACCATCATTCGCGTCGGCAATCCCGGCCGTCCATTGCCTGGATGAAACGTTGCCGAAAATAATTCCTCGAATCGTTTCCAATCAATCCGATCAGCCAGCGTTACCAGCGCATGCTCTCGATTGATGATCTTGGCCAGAATCGTTCCGTGCCGTTCCAATTCCAGTTGTATCGGCGTCTCGATCGATATTTTAGGCTTCATAATTTGCAAGGTCTCCCATGGTTTTGCCATGAATCCTTGCAAATTATAACCGGCTTGTCAATGCCTAATATGTTGCGCGCCAATTTATTACGACTATTTCAGGATCGACTATTTAATTGGCAGAAAACTAGGAATGGCAAGGCCGCCGCCGCGGCACTGATCGAGCTTCATGACCATATAGCGGAGGGGGTCCATGGCGTGATCGCGGTCCTTTAATGGCGCTTCTTTCGCGTTCTTCCCGTCCGCCTGCGGTTGCCAGGCATAGTCAAAAAATTCGCTAATCGTTTCCGGGCAACACGCGCAAATAATTAACCGCGGCCGGCCATCCGGCTTGACCTTGAGCCGTTCCTTGACCGCCTTGATCCCGCGTTCGACATTCTTGCTGGCGCGCTGGGTAATGATTCC
>CAYRLT010000683.1:0-3394 GCA_964425095.1 uncultured Luteolibacter sp. | reverse complement strand
GGACGCTTCATGGTCTGGGCGATCATGCATCGCCCCTCCTCGTGCCAAAGCCACGCCTCCCTTGGTATGGTAATGATCCCGAACGCGAATCCTCAAAGACATTGGACTAAAGCCAGCACTCCGTAAGATCCACCATCACATTCCGGTGGCAACTCTCCCTAGAAAACCCATTTCCCGTTATTCACGCGAATGACACAGCGTTTTCCTTGCCCGTGCCGCATCCGCAAGCCACCTTCCGCGCGTGGTGGACGAACTGGAACACGATCCAATGGGTGAATTGCTGCGGGCGCTGGAGGCCTCCGACGCCTCCGCCTTGCTGGCTGCTGCCCAAGACATCCACTACGCCGACCTCGCGGCGCTCTACGAAAACCTCGACGACGAGAAACGCGACCTTCTGGTCAAAACGATCGGCCCCGAACTCGCGACCGATATGGTTGCCGAACTGCCGGACACCCTCATCGAGGATGCCCTGAATCACTTCAAGCCAGCCCAATTGCGGGTGCTGTTAGGAAATCTTGCCGACGATGACCGGGTGGACGTTTTCCAGGTCGTCAGCGAGGAGGCCCAAGTCCGGTTTTTCAGCCTGCTCGGACCGCGCGATAAGGAACTGACCCGTAATCTTCTCAAATACGAAGAAGACACGGCGGGCGGGCGGATGACCACCCAGATCGGCCGCATCACCGCCGATATGACCGTGAAACAGGCGATCACCGTGCTGCGCCGGGACCGCGATGATGCGGAAACACTCGCCAGGATTTTCGTCGTGGACGCACAAGGCCGCCTTGTCGGAAAAATCCGCCTGAGGGATCTCGCCTTCAGCACTTGGGATACACCCATCGGCGATATCATGGACGAGGCGGATGAATATGTGCTCGCCACTGCAGACCAAGAAGAAGCCGCCCGCACTCTTTCCAAGTATGACCTTGTGGTGCTGCCAGTGGTTGATGAATTCCACCACTTGTTAGGCGTGCTGACTTACGATGATGCCTTGGAAATTCTTCAGGAAGAATCCACCGAAGACATCGAAAAACTCGCCGCGATCAGCGGTGAGCAATCCGAGATTTCCTATCTCAACACGAGCGTCAGACTGCACTATCGTCGCCGTGTTGGCTGGCTCATCGGCCTGGCCTTCATTTCGATTGCCTCGGGCTATGTGATGTTCCGTTTCAGCGAGACTTTGGAAAAAGCCTTCGTGCTCTCATTGTTCCTGCCGATGGTCGTGGCCGCGGGCGGAAACTCCGGAGGCCAAGCCGCCACCATGGTGATCCGCTCCATGGCGCTGGGCGAAATCAGCGCTGGCAACGCCATGCGAATCGCATGGAAAGAGGCGCGCACCGGCCTGTTTCTCGGGCTTTCGCTCGGCGTCGCCATCGCTGCCTTCATCGCCCTGCTTCTCCCCCAACTGCAGCAAGGAACCGGCGCCGCATTTGATTTCCCGCACCTCGCCGCCGCGGTAGCCTTGGCTATCACCGTGCAAGTTCTCTCCGCCACCGTGCTCGGGGCCTTACTGCCTATCTGCGCCCGTGCCATCAATCTCGATCCCGCCGTAGTCTCCTCTCCTTCCCTGGCATCCACAGTCGATGTCTCAGGCATGCTGATCTATTTCACGGTGGCGGGTTCAATTCTGAATTTACACTAACGAAACTCCGGCGATCTGGCTTCGCCAAAAATCCAGGCGCTCCTTGATGCGTTTTTCCATCCCCTGGTCACCCGGATGATAGTAGGTTTTTCCTTCCGGCAAATAGGCCTGCGGAATATACGCCCCTTCATAATCATGGGCGTAAAGATACTCCATCGCGGCTTCCGATTCGCCGGATGCCGCGGCGAGTTTCTTGCGGGTGTTGGTCCGCAAATGGACGGGCACGGCAAGCGTCCGTCCGCCCTCGACATCCGCCATGGCCTGCCCCAGCGCGGCATAGGCGGTGTTGGATTTCGGGGCGGTCGCCAAATAGACCGTGGCATGCGCCAACGGAATCCGCCCCTCGGGCATGCCGATGAATTCAAAAGCCGCATGCGCGTCCATCGCGATACGCAACGCATTGGAATCCGCCAAACCGATATCCTCCGATGCGGAAATCACCAACCGCCGCGAAATAAAGCGCGGGTCTTCACCGGCATGCAGCATTTTCGCCAACCAATAAAGCGCCGCGTCCGGATCGGAGCCGCGGATCGATTTAATAAAAGCGGAAATCGTATCATGGTGCGCATCCCCGTGGGCATCATACACCACCGCCTTGCGCTGGATCGATTCCTCGGCGACTTCGAGCGTAATGCGCAGCACCCCATCCGCACCGGGGGTGGTCAAAACCGCCAACTCGAGCGCACTTAGCGCTTTTCTAACATCACCGTCGGATTTTTCCGACAAGTGGTTAAGCGCCGCGGGATCAGCGATCACTTTCAACCCGCCAAACCCGCGCTCCACATCAGTAAGCGCGCGTTCTAGCACATCGATGATATCCTCCACAGGCACCGGCTCCAGCTGGAAAATCTGCGAGCGCGAGACCAGCGGCGAGTTTACATGGAAGTAAGGATTGTGGGTGGTCGCGCCGATGAATCTCACCACGCCGCGCTCGATGTGCGGCAAAAGCACGTCCTGCTGAGCTTTGTTAAAACGATGGATTTCATCGATAAACAAAATCGTCGTTTCTCCCCGCAGATCGCGCCAAGTGCGAGCCTGATCGATCTTCGCCCGGATCTCAGCAACGTTCGATTCCACGCCATTGAGCGACTCGAAGCGCGAACCGGTCGAACGGGCGATGACGCTGGCCAAAGTCGTTTTTCCGGTGCCCGGCGGGCCGTAGAAAATCAGGGAGGTGAAACAATCCGACTCAATCGCTCGCCGCAGCAATTTCCCCTCGGCGAGGATGTGCCGCTGTCCGGCCACCTCATCAAGCGTGCGCGGCCGCATCCGCGCGGCCAGCGGCTCAGCTGGGTTCGGCTTGTGAGGCAAGGCGGTGGGAGTGTTAAAAAGATCGGACACGGTAGACGCCGGGAACCATCGGCTCACATTCGCCTTCGCGCCAGTGCAAATGGTCCGGCTCGGTCATCCGAGTCGGCATCCTCCGGGATTTCGCGGGAAAAAACCCATCGCACCGCCTAATTTCCGGATCCAACACCTTCCAGTGAATCGATTCCGTTAAACTATTTTGGATTCCTGATTTTTTTAAAAAACTTTTAAACTTTGATCTTGCTCTGAATGCTATTTTAAGTTCTAAAAACGATAGCAGATCGCGCTAGACCGCTTATGGCTTGGTTGATCGGTGTGGAAAACTAAGCTGAATAATCTCCACTGCGGCACTTCCCATTGCTGCCAAACCCGCTCATGGTAAAGCCATGTTGCCACGGGGGCGTTGGGGTCAAAATCCGGCTGCGCGGCCGATATATCGCGCGCCAC
>CAYRLT010000682.1:0-1745 GCA_964425095.1 uncultured Luteolibacter sp. | reverse complement strand
CGAGCGCTGCCTGCACGTCGCCAAACGACGTGGCCAAAGGAAATTTGTGGCAGTTGATTTCCCCGAGTCCATCTTCTGTTTGCACGAAAATGGGGTTCGGCGCGTTGGCGGCAAGGGACGATTTGCCAACCCCTTCTGTCCCGTAAATCAGCATCCGGGGTGGCGCCGCTGACCGGCCATGGAACCTTCCCGTTCCAGTCGCCCGCGATGACAACGGAGTTCCTGCAATTCTGAAAATCCGTGGAACTGGCGAATGTGTAGGAGTCGGAGCGTCCTGCGCTTCCCGTGAAGCCGACCCGTATCTTAGCTCCATTCGCCGCGAGCAGGGAATCCACCTTATACTCCTTCTTTCTCCAGTCATACTTGCCCGTGCTTTCGCTGGTGAAGAAGGGCGCGTAGGCAACTTGTCGATGGGGATTGTTCTCTCCCAATCTCAGATTGAGTTCGGGAGCTCCGGTATCAATGGTGGCCATTAGATTCGGGACCACGATGTCGGGAACCATCTTACCGTTTGAGGAAGGAAAACTGAGCGTCACCGTGAAGCCTGGAACCGCCTCGGGCTGGAAGCCGGATCGCCCGTGAAACAACGGGATGTCATTGCGCCAGTTCAAATGAGAACTAAAATCCGCGTCGTTGCCGATTTTAAGATAGGATTTCCCCTCGGACCAACCGGCCGCGAGATCGGATCCAGTGAAATCGGAGATGATGCCCAGGCCGACATTGCCTTCCGGCGAATACTTCAGGGCGATCGCATAGGGCAAAGACGGCAGCTTGGAGGACCAGGGAAGTTCCGAAGGAAACGCACCCATGATCACACGGGCTCCAGGCTTCTTCAGCGCGAAGAAGATATAATCATCCACCGCGTATTGGATTTTTCCATCCTGACTCCTCAAGGCAAGCTGACCCTTCACCTTGTCCGACAAACTGCCCCAGCAATCCTTCACATCAGCCTCGAGAACCGTGATTTTCTCGCGGTCGAGGATATCGTAGGGAAGGCTGGTGGTCCAACTTCCCGTATCAAAAAGAACCTCATACGATGACTTCCGGGTCGATTCCTTGATGGCGCTCCCTGCAACTTGGACGCAGAAACCACCGCCCTTGTATTTCTGGCTGCGCAACAGAATGGCCGCAGGTATAATGCGATTCAACAGGCTCCGGGTCGCTAGGCCTCCGCTTGACATCGCATCACGCGGGACACTGGATTTGGGGATTCCTTTTACGGCAGGATCCGAGGCCAACAGCGGATGGTAAATAGCAACGACAAGAAGAATGAACGCTGTTGATTTTCGAAACGGATTCATTGGAACGATGAATTTAATTCAGGCAGGAAATTCATGCATTGCGATCCCTTTTTGGGTTGGATTTCCGAATCTACCGTCCCATCCGGCCTGACTATCGGCACCTGCCGCTGCATTCTTCCGCTTTTGTTATGGAAACCATCCAAAGCCGGCAACCTGCTCGCCCCCTCGAGGCTGCGGCAAGCGGTTGAATCCATCACCCCAGCAAGCCTTGAAAGCCACATGAAAGCCGCCGCACCGGCGATTCTGGTCGAGGACGCTCAGCTCGGCGGCCAGACCGTGCATCGCATCCCGGTGGCGCAGAAATACAATCCGAAGCGCTCGAATGGTGAAAACCCCGAGTTGTTCCTGATCCGGCCGTTCCGCATCTTTGGACTCGAACGCCCGACGCTCGAGGAGGCCAGCAACGCCTAACAACTTCGCAGCAACCACAACGATGCCGGCAGG
>CAYRLT010000681.1:0-9292 GCA_964425095.1 uncultured Luteolibacter sp. | reverse complement strand
TCTTGCAACTCGCGCGGCGCAGGGCTAGAGGTTATCGCACCTTTAGAAATTTCCAAGCGATGGCGTATTGGATCGCTGGTGGTTTAACCATTGAAAACCGACGTGCACTTACCCACTAAAAGTTCAGGAGCGCCAAAAATTCACTACGGTACATTTTCTGGCTGTAGTTCACTGAAATCGATCCATATCCCGGATTCGATTACTGAAATTGACGACGGCGCGTTCGCGGGTTGTGTGAATTTAAGTTCCGTCACCATCCCGAAGTCGGTTCAGCGTCTGGGTAGTGCATTTGATGGCTGCACATCCCTGAGATCCGTGATCATTCCAGAAGGCATCAAGAGTATTACGGGGTTCGGTGGTTGCAAAAACTTAAGTTCAGTAACGCTTCCCAGCTCATCGATTGAAATCGCCAACGGGGCATTTTCTTATTGCATTGCTTTACAGTCAATTGTCCTCCCCGAAGGAGTTGTGAGAATTGGAGCCTATGCATTCAGAGACTGTCAGGCCCTGTCAAAAATAACTCTGCCTTCCTCACTCAAGGAGATCGATGTATGCGCTTTCCAAAACAGTGGCATTGAATCCATCGAGATCCCGGAATCAGTGGGAAATATCAATTTGCGAGCTTTCGAATCCTGCAATCATTTAAGGAGTGTTGTCGTTAAGAATCCAGCTACGAAAGTCGATCCATTGGCATTTGAGCGCTGCCCAAACCTCAAACTCTAATGATAGAGAATCCCAAAAGCAATTTTCGGGCATTTAATGTGTCTTTGCCCACTCGGGTGAATTCCAAAATCCAACATCACACGCACTGCCAAATAATCAGCCTAGTAAAACCTTTGGGAACGGCTATATTTGCATCAAATGAAAAAAAACCGGGTATTCTTCCGATACACGCACCCGAATAGCGTCATACAGGCCCACCAACTCCGTCGCATCGCTCAAGCTTCCGTCTTCTCGCTTTTCCTGCTGGCGGCTTGCGACAAGCCGCGATCCACCCCACCGCCAGCCGACCGAGCTCCGGTGCCGGTTCAGGTGAAGACCGTTGCGTTCGAACTTCATCAGGCCATGGAAGAAGTCGTTGGGAGTGTTAGGTCAAAGCAACGGGCGGTGATTGAGGCCAAGGTGAGCGGGCGGGTCCTGCAATATCTCGTCACGCCCGGGCAAATGGTGAAATCCGGAGAATTGCTTGCCGAGGTGGATGCCCGGGAGGTCCTTGCACGGCGCGAACAAGCTGCTGCGACGCTGGAGCAAGCCAACCGCGATCTGGTGCGTTACAAACAACTCATCGCCACAAACGCGGTAAGCCGACAGGATTATGATGCCGCTGACACCCGGCAGAAGGTGGCTGTCGCCGCATTGAGTGAGGCTGATACGATGCTCGGTTATGCCCGGGTGACAGCGCCCTTCGATGGGGTGATCACCCGAAAACTTGCTGATGTCGGCGATCTCGCGATGCCGGGCAAACCCCTGATGGAAATCGAAGCTCCCGGTTCGCTGCGTTTTGAAGCGGATCTGCCGGAGGCGCTTTTGGATCGCATCAAATTGGGAGCTGTCATGCAAGTGGCGGTGGCTTCAATCCCACGCCCTTTTGATGGCACGGTGAGCGAAATTGCGCCGGTGGCCGATGCTGCAAGCCGCACGTTTCAGGTAAAATTCGATCTAACTGACGTGCCGGGTTTGCGTGCCGGACAGTTCGGGCGCGTGTCTGTCCCGGTTGCTGAATCAAAAGTGCTGCAAGTGCCTGCCGGAGCCTTGATGAAGCGCGGGCAGATGGAATTGGTCTTCGTTGTTCACGACAGCCGCGCCGCGCTGCGTCTCGTCAAAAGCGGCAAGGTGATGAACGGCGGAGTCGAAATACTATCAGGACTTGAAGAGCGCGAACAGGTCGTTATCAGCGACGCCGCAAAACTCAGCGATGGCCAATCCGTGACTATCCAGCCATGAATGATCCATCCAGTAATCGTCCTTCTCTCGGGATCGCAGGTCGGATCGCGGCGGCGTTCATCGATTCGAAGCTCACGCCACTAATTGTCATTGCAGCTGTTTTGTTGGGTTTTGCAGCTATCGTTTTGCTCCCGCGTGAGGAAGAACCCCAGATCAAAGTCCCGATGATCGATGTGATGGTTTCCATGCCGGGATCCAGCGCCAAGGAGGTTGAGGAGCGAGCAACGCGCCCGATGGAAAAGCTGCTTTGGGAAATGCCCGGAGTGGAATACATTTATTCTACGTCCCGTGACAGCGAGAGTTTGGTCATTGTTCGGTTCAAGGTCGGCGAGGATCCCGACCGCAGCTTGGTGAGGCTTACTGAAAAACTGCGCTCCAATTTTGACCGGATTCCCATGGGTGTGACGTGGCCGCTCATCAAACCAAAGAGCATCGATGACGTGCCAATTCTAGCACTGACGTTTCACAGCACCCGCTACGATCACTTAACTCTTCGCCGACTTGCGGCGCAAGTGGAGGAGTCTGTGAAACAAGTGCCTCTGGTGGCTGAGACCGCGCTGTTGGGCGGATCGCGGCGTGAGGTGCGGGTATTGCTGGATCCGGTGAAACTGGCATCGCGCAAGCTGAGTCCCGCAGGACTGATTCCGATGCTTCAGCAAGCGAATCAACAATTCAGTGCGGGTGGACTGACTACAGAGAACAGTGAGGTAATGGTGGAAACCGGGGCGTTTTTAAAGACTCCGGAAGACGTGGGAAATGTCGTGATCGGTGTGTTCAGCGGTCGTCCGGTTTATCTCCGCGAGGTGGCGGAGATCGCGGATGTTGGCGAAGAACCGACGCAGTATGTGTTTCATGGCGGCGAGTCAGGCGAGGAGCCCGCTGTCACGCTAACCGTAGCCAAGCGTCCGGGTGCGAATGCCATCGCCATCGCGGATGAGGTGATTCGAAAAGTGGATCTTCTCAAAGGGACGATCATTCCGGCAGATGTGACGGTCAGCATCACGCGTAATTATGGCGAGACCGCTGCGGAGAAATCCAACGAACTGTTGCTGCACATGGCTATTGCCGTGTTTAGCGTTGCGATTCTGATTTTGCTAACCCTCGGCTGGCGGGAGTCGGGCATTGTTGCCGTCGCCATCCCGGCCACGCTGGCACTCACACTGCTCGTCTTTTATCTCTACGGTTTCACACTGAACCGCATTACGTTGTTTGCGCTGATTTTCAGCATTGGCATTCTCGTGGACGACGCGATCGTAGTGGTGGAAAACATCGTCCGCCACTTTCATTTGCCGCAGAACAAGGGCCGCAACTGGTCCACCATCGCTGTTGAAGCCGTGGGTGAAGTTGGTAATCCAACGATTCTCGCCACCTTCGCGGTGATCGCAGCGGTGTTGCCGATGGCCTTCGTAGGCGGTCTGATGGGTCCATACATGCGGCCGATTCCGATCGGCGCCAGTGCGGCCATGTTCTGGTCGCTGCTCATCGCCTTCATCGTCACGCCGTGGGCGTCGATCCGGATTTTACGGTGGGGTAAAAAATATTCAAAACTCACCGATGGGGTTGCCGAGGCTGTCGGACACCATCATCTGGCCTCCGAGCACGCCGAGGACTTTTTCACCAAACTCTATCGGCGCGTGATGAGCCCGTTGATTCATCACAATGGTTGGCGCTGGGCTTTTCTCATCGGCATCACCATCTTGTTGTTAGCATCCATGGCCACCGTCGGTTTCGGTTGGGTAAAGGTGAAAATGCTTCCCTTCGACAACAAGAGTGAGTTCCAAATCATCCTGAACATGCCTGAAGGATCGTCGCTCGAGCAAACCGCCGCCGTGGCCCGAGAAATGGCCGCTGCTGTGCGTGTGGAACCGGAAGTCACGGACTATCAGGTCTATGCAGGCGTGGCCTCGCCGTATAGCTTTAACGGCTTGGTGCGTCACTATTTCATGCGGCGCGGCGCGAATGTGGCCGATATCCAGGTGAACCTCGTCGGTAAAAGCGAGCGCAAGGCGCAGAGCCACGATATCGCCAAACGCATCCGTCCGCGGATCACCACCATCGCCGACCGATACCAAGCCCGTGTCGCCATCGCCGAGGTCCCACCCGGGCCACCTGTCTTGCAAACCCTCGTCGCCGAGATCTACGCACCCACGGAACAGGATCGTTTGAAGCTCGCAGAAAAGGTCAAGAGCGTCTTCAAACAAACGCCCGGTGTGGTTGATGTCGATTGGTATAGCGAGGCGGACCAGCAGAAGGACCGATTCGTCATCGATAAGGAAAAAGCCGCGCTTCACGGAATCAGTGCGGCGACCATTTCGCAGACGCTCAAAATTGCGGTCGATGGCGTGACTGTGGATCTGCTGCATCAGCCTGCGGAGAAGGAGGACGTCAACATCCGCCTCGAGCTCCCGCGATCGTCCAAGACAACTACGGAAGAATTATTAGCCCTGCGTGTCCGCTCCGGAGATGCAAACGCGTTACCGGAGCCAGGTGCCACCGATTCACCGTTGGTGCCATTGCGCGAACTCGTGAAGATCGATCACGTCACTGTCGAGAAAAGCCTCTATCACAAAAACCTGATGCCCGTAACTTATGTTATCGGCGATGTCGCGGGGGTTGTGGAGAGCCCTGTCTATGCCATTTTAAAGATGAACGAGGCGTTGAAGAAGATTGACACCCGCGCGTTCGGCGGCAGCGGCAATCCCATACAAATCCTCAATGCCTCCATGCCCTTCACCGATGAGGAGCCTACGATGAAATGGGATGGCGAGTGGCACATCACGATCGAAGTCTTCCGCGACCTTGGAGCGGCCTTCGCGGCATGCTTGATTTTGATTTATGTGCTCATGGTAGGCTGGTTCCGCAGTTTTATCACTCCGGCCATCGTGATGATTGCCATCCCATTTTCACTCGTCGGCATATTGCCTGCACATGGGCTGATGGGGGCGTTTTTCACCGCGACCAGCATGATTGGTTTTATGGCCGGCGGAGGGATCGTGGTGCGCAACTCCATCATCCTTGTCGATTTCATTGAACTGCGTGTTCGCGAAGGTATGGCGTTGTCCGAGGCTGTCATCGACGCTGGAGCTGTGCGCTTTCGCCCGATGTTGCTCACCGCCATGGCAGTGGTCGTGGGAGCCGCCGTCATCCTCGCTGATCCAATTTTTCAAGGACTCGCCATCGCGCTGATGGCCGGCGAAATCGCAAGCCTTCTGATCAGCCGCATGGCCGTTCCCGTGCTCTATTATTACTTCCATCACCGAACATCCTCAGGCAACGAAGCAAATGCCTAGCATTTAACTTTGAATCACGGCACCGGCTGTTGGAAGCTCCACCCGCTCATGCCATTGATTGAAAATTCCACCTATCGTGCCCCTTGTCGGCTTCTTGGCGGTCACTGCAGACTATCTTCCCGCCGCGGATTCATCGTGCTGTGGCCTTTTCGGTGCCCTGTGACTTCGCTTGTTCTTCGCGGCAGCTAGCCCGGCGCTCTAACTGGCACTACATGGAGCGATTCCTGCGCAAAATACGGGCCAAACTCCGTGCTAAGGCCCTCATGTTTACCGACCAACTCGAACTCGCCGGGCTTGGTCGGATCCGCGATTTTCAGGAATTTGACGACCGTTACACCGCGCCAATCCATGGCTTTAAAATGCTGCGGATTATTGGGCGCGAAACAGTTGTCGCCAGTTTCTTCCCGCTACCCGTCTTCCTGCCTTGCTGGTCAACGCGCTCAACGATCCTTTTCTAGGCCCTGGCTGCTACCCGTTCGAGGAGGCGGCGGCGAGCAGTTGCTTTCATTTTGAGGCTCCTTCTATCGGTGGCCTATTTTGGATTTTCACCGTCGGACGGCGTGAAGGAGTATTGGTCGGAAACGCGGGCCATCGAATTTCTATTAATCTAGCAATGTTTCAGTGTGGTCGTGGCACTCATTCCACGTCCCGCATCATTCGCTTTTTTTCTTCGGTTTGATGGTGACGAGCAGGGTGTTTTCTGCGGCGAGGTATTTTTTCGCGAGGGCGTTGATTTCTTTGAGCGTGATCGAGCGGTAATCCGCGTCGCGGGTGCGGGCGAGATCGAGGCGTTTGGGATCGGCTTGGCACTGGCTCATGACGGTGGAGAGCCAGTAATTGTTGTCGCGGAGAGATTTTTCAAGCATGCCGAGGGTGGGTTTGAGGGCGCGGTCGAGTTCGTCGGCGGAGGCACCTGCGGTGGCGAGTTGCTCGGCGAGATCGCGCATGGTGTTGAGAAGGAGTTCCATATCCTCGGGTTTGCCGATGCTTTGGCTGATGATGTAACCCATGCCTTCGAGGGCGTCGGAACCGCCGGCTCCGGCGTTCGGGCTGTAGGATGCTCCGAGCTTTTCGCGGATTTCCTCACGGAGACGGTCGCCAAAAATTTCAGCTAACAGATTGAGGCGGCGGAATTGTTGCTGATTGCCACGGATCGGGGCGGTTTTCCAGATTGTGGTGGCGATGCCTTGAGGAATTTTGGATTCATAGGTGAAGGTTTTTGAAGCCGGGCCGTTCGGGAATTTCACCTTGCGGGCGTCGGTCATGAGCGGCGCGGTGGAGGCGCGCTTGGGTAGGGCTCCGAAAGTGGATAGGAGATCAGACAGGATTTTTTCAGGATCGAAATCACCGACGATGGTGAGCTCCAGATAGCCTTTGGTGAGTTCGGGAGTAAGCCATTTTTTCGCATCGGCGAGGGTGTAGGAGGCGAGTTGCTCCATGGATGACACACCGAAGCGGGAGTCTCCGCCATGAAGCCAGGCATTCATTTCTTGTTGGGGACCAGCGGGCGTGTGCTTGAGTTGTTGTTCCAGCATCGGGATGGCTTTTTTGAATTGCCAGAGTGCTTCCTCGCGGTAGCCGGGATCGGTGATAGTGGCGCAGATGTATTGGCATTGGAGAGTGAAATCCGCAGGCGTGGTGGTTCCGCCCATGATGAAGGCGTCTTCGCCAATCTTGAGTGTCGATCCGACGTTGCGACCTGCTAGAATTTGTTGGAGCTCGTCATTCGAATACTTGCCGATGCCACCGCCTTCGAAAACAGCTTGGGCGAAATCATCGAGCATGGGCATGCCGTCCGGTTGGCTGAGTTTGCCGGAACCGATCCGGGCAAGAACGCGGATTTTGCCCTTTTCGAAATCGGTGTTCTTAAGGTTTACCCGCACTTGATTGGACAGAATCAACTGGGTGATGGCGAGGTCATCGATTTTTTTACGGCTGGTGACGGTTCCGGGTTTTCCGAAATCCACGTAGCCGAAATTCTGAGAGGCGCGAGCGGCGGGAGCCTCCACGGGAGTGCCGCGGGAGTCTTCAAAGAGTGCGGCGAGTTCTTTTTCGGCGTTCTCGGGTTGGTCTTTGGTGGTGAGAATCAGGTGATACCCGGCAGCGTCCCAGAAGGTTTTGAAGGCTTGCAGGCAGGTGGTCGTGTCGATAGCGTCGAGATTGCGTTTGGCGATTTCAAGGTTGGTTTCAGGATCGGAGAATACGTGATTGTCATTGATTGCCTTAGCCAAGCCGGTGGCGATCGCTTCCGATTCTCGGGTTGGCTTTTGTTCAACTTGTTGTTGATAGCTATTCAGCAAATTGGATTTTGCCTCGGCGAGCTCGGCCTCGGTGAAGCCAAATTTCGTGGCACGTCGGAATTCCCTCTCGATGATGGGAACGATTTCCTTCCAGCGGTCATCCGCTGCGGTGATGGTGATGGAGCCGAGGTCGAGGGAGTTGAAGAGCACGTCGTGGGATGCCGAGCCTTCGGCCACCGGGGAATCTTTTTCCTTGGAAATGCGCTCGAAGCGGCGGTCGATGATCGAGTGGGCGATGTCCAGTGGCAGGTGCTCGGCACGGGTGGCGATGGTGTCTGGTTGCTCAACATGCGGTCTGACGAGCATGAGTGAAACGTCGGTGGAGCTGACTTCTTGGTCGTGAAAAACTGCGGTTTCAAGCCCTTCGGGTTGGTGGATCTTGCCTAGGTTCGGCTCCGCTCCGGGCTTGGTCGGGTTTTTCATCGAGACGAAGGTGGATTCGATGCGACCGCGCATATCCTTGGGATCAATATCACCAACGGCTATGAAGGTCATGCGTTGCGGCGTGTAGTAATTGCTGTAAAAATCGACAAAGCGTTCGCGCGGGGCGGACTTGATGACGTCCTCGATGCCGATGGGAAAGCGGTGGGAGATCAACGAATCCGGGAGGATTTTTTCAAATTGTTGCTCCATGAGGCGGTAGCCAACGGTGTCCCGGCTGATTTTTTCCGAGAGGATGACGCCGCGTTCTTTGTCGATTTCTTCAGCGGAGAGCAGTGCACCGTCGCCAAAATCGCGCATCACGGTGAAGGCGAGTTCCAGCGTTTCCTTCGAGAGGTCGGGCAGATCCAGCATATAAACGGTTTCATCGAAGGAGGTGTAGGCATTGGCATGCGCGCCAAAAGCGATGCCGAGTCGTTGCATGCGGGGGATCAATTGGGCTGCCGAGTAATTCTTCGAGCCATTGAACACCATGTGTTCGAGAAAATGGGCGACGCCGCGTTGGTTATCGGCTTCCATCAGTGAACCGGAGGCGATGTGCAGGCGTAGGGAGACGCGCTTCGGTGGCTCGGGGTTCGGATAAATGATGTAGCGCAGACCATTTTCGAGAGAGCCGAAGGTGGCACCTGCATCCGGGGCGATGTCCGAGGCTGCTTGCGGCCACGGGCGGGCAGGGGTTTTGCGGAGTGCGGTGTCTTTTGCCGGTTCCTTTTCGGGTGTCGCCGGGGTTGGCTTTTCGGAGTTTTCTCGGGATTCTATAGGCGTCGAGAGGTTTGCGGGAGGGGTGTCTTTCGAGCGCAGCGACAGAAAAAGCGCGGTGACCGCCAAGAAGAGAACCATCAGAAAAGGAGTGGCTTTTTGCATGGCGCGAGGTTGCTTGAACCAAATCCCTTTTGGCAACGTCGAAAAACCGGAAAGCAGGGCCAAAGTCCCGATTTCCAAACGATTTTTGAATCTTTTCGAAATCAGGATTGCAATCCTCGGCCCGGCATGTTGCTTTTCCGGCCGACCGAAAGGTCATCTGTGCGCGCGTGGCGGAATTGGTAGACGCGCTAGATTCAGGTTCTAGTGGGGGCAACCCTGTTCAGGTTCGAGTCCTGTCGCGCGCACCATATTTTTGAAACGGTAGAGGGGTAAGGATCAGGCGTGGAAGTTTTCCATGATGCGTCTTACGGCAGTGGCGGCGGGAAGGGTTTGGTCTTCGACTTGTTTTTGGATTTCGGGCAGTAATTTCCTTACGTGCTCGTTGCGGAAGAACTGATTTTTGAGTTCCTCCTCGATCATGGCATACATCCACTCGGCGGATTGATGTTTGCG
>CAYRLT010000680.1:0-4789 GCA_964425095.1 uncultured Luteolibacter sp. | reverse complement strand
GCCGAATCCAGGTCGTGCTGAGAAACCGCCTTACTTGTGCTGATCTTGCGCAACTCCTCAAGGCGTTTGAGATTATTGGTTTTTTCCTTGACCGTGGCCTGCGCTGAAAGCACTTGCGCCTTGGCCGAAGCCAGCGTGGCTTTGACCTGCTGAATTTGCGCGTTGATTTTGGTGGTGTCGACGATGGCAAGTAGCGGGCCGAGTGCGGGGGTGGCGCGGGTGGCGTTTTCTTCTAACCAATCAGTAATTCGGCGAATCGCGTTGGTTTCCTTGGAAAGTTTTGGCAGCAGGGTGACAAAGGCGTCGAGATCAATGGGCACGCTTTGGGCGAGGAGCGCGAAGGAGGCTTCGAAACGAATCAGCGGGGATGGATCCTGGCCAGCCAAGCGGATGAGTTGGCTGCGGAGATTGTCATCAATGCGGATTTTTTTCGGGTTATAGTCCGAGTAATTGTCGCGGGTGGTGTGGGTGTCGGAAAAGTGATGGGTCCAGATATAATTGGGTTTGGTGACGCGGTCTGGCAGCACGGCGCGGACGAAGGCTTCCGGATCATTGGCGATGGCTTCGGCGTTGGGTGAGAGTTCGGCGGGGCGAATGGTGATGAGCGAGTGCCATGCGGCGCGGCGGAGATTGGTGTCGGTGGAAGTGGTGTGTTTCCGGAGGGCTTCGATGATTTGGGTGTTCGAGCAATGGCGGGCGGCGATGGCGGCGAGGATGCGCTGCGGGGTAGTGCTGGTCTCGGATTGGAGGGTGGACAGGCACCAAGGGCGGAAGATTGCGGGTTGGCTGCGGGCGGAGCTGTCGAAGCGATAGCCATAGACCTCGAGGGCTTGGATTTTTCCATCGGGAGCGGCGAGTTCGGCGAGAACGAGGCTGATGAGCGCCTTGGCCTTTTCATTGGAGAGGGCGCATTCGGCGGCGGCGCTGCGGACTTCCGGGACGGGATCGCGCAGGAGGGCGGTGAGCAGCGGGATCGCTGCGCCGGTGGACGGCGTGTTCAGGGTGCTGCAAAGGGTGGTTTTCTGTGCGGTGGTGAGCGATGGCAAATCGTTGATGAGGATGGTGTAACCTTGGACTTGGCCGACTTTTGCTAGATTGAGGGCGGCGCTGAAGCGGAGAGCGGGCGGGCTGTCGGGGGTGCCGAATTTGGCAAGTTCGCGGAGAATTTCTGCCTGGGCAGCGGGAATTTCGGAAGTTTTTGGGTTTTTGGGGTCGGCGGATTTGGCATCGGCTCCGGGCAGGAGGAAGGCGTTGTAAAGGGGATCGAGAGTGGTGGGTTCGTCGGAATTTGCGGAGTTTTGGAGGGCTTCCAGAAGCATGGGATCGACGCGCCGGGAGGATGAGGAGGAGTTCGGCAGTTCAAGTCGTTCGAGGATGGCCGCGGCTTTTTCCGGGCTTTTCGAGCGGAGGGCGGCGACGATGACGCTGGCGAATTTGTTTTGCTTCAGTTTGTCGTCGTCCGCAGAGATCACGCGGAGGGCGGCGCAGGCGACGTCGGTGTCCGGGTCGGAGGCGTAGCGCAGGGCGAGGGACGAGACGGGAGAGTCGTTCGATCCGCTGGAACGGACGGCGGCGAGGCGGGCTTCCGGCGGGGCGGCATCAAGTTTGGCGAGGATTTCCGCGTCGAGAGGTTCGTTGATGGTGCCATAGGCGCTGATGACCGGGCCGATCATGGCGTCATTGGTGAGCAGCATGGCTTTGAGTTTGGGCAAGGCGTCCTTGGCACCGATGGCGTCGATGGCATTGATGGCAGCGAAGCGGACAAAGTCGTCGGGATCATTGAGCAGAGTGAGGCACTGATCTTTGGCGGCGAGGAGTTTGCGTTTGGCGACGAATTCGAGGGCCGTGGCGCGAACTCGCCAGCGGGGATCCGAGAGGCATTGGATGATGGCGGGATCGGCCTCCGGGGATTTTTTGGTTTTATTCCGACCCATGGAGAAGCGTTCGTTATCGCCGCTGAGGGTGAGGCTGGTCTGGATGGCGGAAACGAGGAGGTCTTCGTCCGGGTGGGTGAGGAATGAGGTGACGAGTTTTTGGGTTTCCGGGGAGCGGATGTCCTTGAGGCGGCGGAGGGCGCCGTGGATGACGTTCACATCGGTTTCTGCGGTCAGCAGCGGGGCGATGATGGAAACGGCGGGCTCTCCGGCGCTGATGAGCAATGAATCGATGGCGGTTTCCCGGATCAACGGGTCCGGGTGGGTGATGAAATCGCGGAGAATCGGGACGGCGAGCATGCCGGCACTGCGGACGGTAGCGAGTGCGGAGAGCCGTTGGTCGCGGCTGCCGAAGGCGAGGTGGCGGGCGGTGACGGCGGCTTGATCGCCGAGTTGGCGAGCGAGGGTGATTTGGTATTGGGCTTCGCGGATGCGAGTGCGGGCGCTGGGGGTGAGCGTGGGGGTGTCGTTGAGGAAGGATTCCAGAAAACCGACGGCGGACAGGCCTTCGGCTTCCAGCATGCGACGGGCACGGGCTGCTTTGTCGTGATCCTCGGCGAGCAGGTCGCGGAGGTAGCTGCGGTGTTGATCCTCTGAGAAGATCGAGCCGGAGCTCGGGGTTTCCGAGGATGATCCAGCCCAGGCATTCCAGCGGGCGAGGGCGCCGAGGTTTTCGGGTGACTCGGCGGGTGTCCAGGGATTGTAGGATAGGTCGCCGCCAGCGAGTTCTTCGAGGAGTTCGAGCGCGCCGAGGCGGACGGCGAGGGTGGGATGGTCTAGCAAGTCGACCATTTCCGAGCGCGGCGGCGACTTGGCTTCGAGGATTTTTGCGCGGATGATCGGGCGGCGTTCGGCGTCCGAGAGCAGGGGCAGGACTTCTGCTAGGGTGGTGATGTCCTGGGTGCCGGATAGGAAACGTTGATAGGACTCGTCTTGGGCATCCTGGGCTAATGCTGAAATGCTGAAAAGGAGGGAGACACAAGACACAAGACTGCAAGACACAAGACGTGGGAAGACGCGGCGGCGCTGGCTTCTTTCGCGTTTTGCGTTTTGTGGTCCTGAGTTTGAAGGCTGAATTTTCATGGGCGGGTTTAACGGCGACCGGTGATCGTCGTTACGGTTAATCCTAGGAAAGAAAATTGGAAATGGCATGACCGATCATTTTACCACGGATTACACGGATTTTGACGGATTACACGGAGAGAATCACTATTTTTTATCAGTTAGGCACTCATCCAATAGGTTGGCGATCATTCATCCATAACTCTTTCATAATCCGTTAAATCCGTGTAATCCGTGGTTTCTATTTTCCTTTCAAGGTTAATGCAGCAACGCGTAGGCGAGGATGTTGGCGTTGATTTCCATGGCATTTTGGATTTCGTTGCCGCCGCAGCAGCAGCAACTTTCGGCGTGGGAGCTGTCGTTGAGGCCCTCGGCGGAGTAAACGACGACGATTTTGCCATTGTGGGTTAGGCCTTTGAGGGTGGGGGTGGCTCCTTCGTGGGAGAGTTTCAGTTCCTTGATGGTGAAAACGGTGCGGAAAATCTCGTGGTCGAGGGCGATGTCTTTGAGAGAATCGTTGCCGAAGATGGATTTGATTTCGCGTTCGAAGGATTTGCTCCAGGCCTCATTCGAGCACGAGGCGGAAGCGAGCAGGAAACCGCCGTTTTGGAGGTATTTTTTCAGGTTTTCGCGTTCTTTGGCGGGGAGATTGAAATCCGCTTCGCCGGTCATGATGACGAATGGGATTTTAAACAACTCGTCATCGGCGAGTTTGACGGCCTTGAATCGGCGTTCGGTGGCGATCGATGTTTTCTGTTGGACCGTGGTTAGAAATTCATCACTGAAGCACTTCGAGGTGCGCGTGCCGGCGTAGATGAGGTTGCCGCATTCCACGGCACCTTCCTTGGCAAAGATAAAAGCTGAAAGGCTGAAAAGCTGAAAAGCTGAAATGAGAAAGAGTTTCATGGGGTTAGAAATTTTTTCACCGCATCGCGGTAGGTTTCGGGGATGGCATCGGGGGTGGTGGTAGTGGATTGGCCGTGGCGGGTATCGGTCGGTTTGAGGGTGCCGGATTCGGCGGAGTCGGGCAGTGGTTGGACTGGGCGGGTTTTGCCATCGCCATTGCCGCCGCTGGAGTTCGATGGGCTGGAAAATTGGAGGCGATCCGGGCCGACGACCGGGAGGTTCATTGGAAAACCGTTGCCTCGCGCACCGGCGAGGCCCATGCCGGCGGGGCCTTGGCCTTGGCCGCCGGGTTTGTTTCCATCGCCGTCGCCTTGGCCTTGGCCGAGGAAGGCTTCGAGGAGTTGTTGGAGAGTTTGGTTCACGTCCGGGCGTGGGATATCAAATTTCGGGGCTTGGCCTTTGGCGGCTTCGGGGAAGGGTTCGGGTTCCGACATCAGGCGCTCTAACACCGCGCGGGCGCGTTCGGCATTGGTGAAGGCCTCCATGGCTGCGCCGGCCCTGCCATGGAGGGTGGCGGCGTCCATGAGGGTTTCGGGTTCGGCGGTTGTGAGTTCTAGCAAAAACTCCCGAGCGGAGTCGATGAGCGGGGCGAGATCTTCGTCGTCATTGGGGAGAGCATCGAGGCGGCGGGTGAGTTCGGTTTTAAACTCATCGAGGGCTTTGCGATTTTTTTCCTGGGTTTCGGCAAGTGACGGGAGGAGTCGGCGGTTTTGGTCTTGGCCGTGGCGGAGTTCCTCGACGATGGTGCCGAAACGTTTGGCGAGGGATTTCTGGGATTCGTAGATTTGGCGGAACCTGGCGGCCATTTCCAGCAGGGTGGCGGCTTGCCGTATCTGCTCGAGATCCTGGGCGAGAGGTGCGGCCTGCGCTTGTCGGCGGCCGAGGCG
>CAYRLT010000679.1:0-3578 GCA_964425095.1 uncultured Luteolibacter sp. | reverse complement strand
GGCCGTTTTCCAGTAGCATGGGCTTGTCCACCGTCGGGTGAACCGTCTTGTGACGTGGCGTGTTCTGTTTTTTCACACCGACAGCTTGCCTGACCCGGCGGTGGACCGCCAGATCCCAAAGCCTACTGCATGGTTACGGCTAAGGGTTGATCGATCCGCTTACAATCATGAATCGATACTCATCTCTCATTCGCAAGGTCGGCATTCTCGCCTCGCTATGCACCGGCTTGACGTGCTTTTGCATAGCGGAGGAAACCAATCAATGGGTCATCCCTCTCGGCGGTAACTCCTATCTAACAACGCCTGCCGCCGGATCGCAGAACATGGTGGCGCCGTCGGGCATCAGCAAGTGGAGCGATGAAAAAAGCGTTTTCTCGATCTACTTCCGGACGGATCGCGCGGCGGAACTGGACCTGGGCCTCCGCTTGAAAGCTCCGGCGGGCAAGTCGGTGATCCGGGCCACATCATGCGGAAGCGTTTTTGAAACCAAGGTAACGGGAGCAAATGGTCAGGATATCCTGTTAGGGAAAGTTTCCACACCCGCAGCCGGGTATGTCAGGGTCGATTTGCAGGGCTTGAGCAAAACCGGCGCGGTCTTTGCCGAGGTCGGGGATCTTCTGGTGACGTCCGCGGAGGCGGGGCTGGATCTCAACTATGTAAAGGACGCTGCCGAGAATCGCTTTTATTGGGGGCGTCGGGGACCATCCGTGCATCTTCCATACGAAGCGCCCGCCGGAAAGGTGATCGAGTATTTCCACAGCGAGGTGACCGTGCCCGAGGGGCAGGATCCGCTCGGCTCCTATTTCATGGCCAACGGCTTCGGTGAGGGTTACTTCGGGATGCAGGTGAACGGACCGGACGAACGGAGGATCCTGTTCTCCGTGTGGAGTCCTTTCCACACCGACAAGCCAAAGGACATACCCGAGGATCAACGCATCCAGCTGTTGGCAAAAGGCAGTGGCGTGCGCACCGGGGAATTCGGCAACGAGGGATCCGGCGGACAGAGTTTCTATATCTATTCATGGAAGGCGGGAACCACCTATCGGTTCCTGAACCGTGCCCGACCGGATGGCCAGGGATATACCATCTACACCGCGTGGTTTTTCGCTCCGGAAGTTGGGAAATGGCATCTGATCGCCAGCTTCCGGCGGCCGAAGACCGAAAATCATCTGACCGGCATGCACTCGTTCCTGGAAAACTTCGCGGATCGGCACGGCCATCAAAGCCGGATGGCTTACTACGGCAACCAATGGGTGCGGGACACCGAGGGGAATTGGCATGAACTAACAAAAGCCCGTTTTACCGGTGACGACATCGCCCAGCGGCAATACCGCCTCGACTACTCGGGGGGCGTCAAAGACGGAGCCTTCTTCATGCGCAACGGTGGGTTCTTCGCCGAACCCGTAAAGCTGGGAAGCTCGTTCAAGCGGGAATCGACGCCTGCCAAACGGCCGGTCATCGATCTGGATGCCTTGGAGGCGATCAAGTGAAACTCAAGAACCTACCCACGACCATGCCTCCTCTTCAAATTGCCATTCTCGGTTGCGGCTCACGCGGCCGCACCTACGCCGGGATCGCCACGTCATTCGGCGACCGTTACCGGATCACCGCCGCCACCGATCCGGTGGCGCAGCGCCGCGAGGCGGTCGCCAATTTGGCCCCGTCGCATGGGATCCGGACCTTTTCCTCGGCAGAGGATTTTTTTGCGGAGGGTAAACTGGCCGACGTCCTGATCATCGCCACCCAGGATGCCGATCACTTCGCGCATGCTTCCGCCGCCCTGCGCGCCGGATATGATATCCTGTTGGAAAAGCCGGCTGCCGAAACCCTCGACCGCTGTGAGACACTCGACGCGCTGGCACGCTCGCTCGACCGCCGCATCGGCCTATGCTTCGTACTGCGCTACACGGCGTTTTACGCCACCGTCAAGGCGCTGGTCGCGAGCGGACGCCTCGGCCGGATCATCAGCATCCGGGCCAGCGAGGGGGTGGAGCCATTCCATCAGGCGCATTCGTTTGTCCGCGGACACTGGTCGAAAGCCGCTGATTCCACTCCGATGATTGTGGCCAAATGCATTCATGACGCCGATCTACTCTGCTGGCTTGCCGACAGCACCCCGGCCGGAATCAGCAGCTTCGGCGGCCTCGTGTGGTTCCGCCAGGCCAACGCGCCGGCTGGAGCCCCCGCGCGCTGCACCGACGGCTGTCTGGCGGCGGCGCAGTGCCCCTACGACACCCACCGCTACCTGGGTGACAAGCGCCGCTGGCTGGGGATGGTCATGGACGGAGCGGCCACAGCTGACGACGCGGCGGTTTTGAATTTCCTCAAGTCCTCCTCGTGGGGGCGCTGTGTCTATCACTGCGACAACGATGCCGTGGATCATCAGGTAGTCGCCTCAGAGATGCTCAACGGTGTGAGCGCCACCCTGACCATGACCGCGTTTGACAATGGCCGGACTCTCGAAATCCACGGCACCCGCGCCTCCTTGCGCGGAGGGTCTCCCTTTCAGGAGGCAGGAACCCCGGAGTTGTGGCTACGCGACCACGAAAGCGGAAAATCCGAGCCGGTCGAGATGGTTCAAGCGGGCACGGCGGCCGGATATGCCGGGCACGGTGGCGGGGATTGGGGGCTGATGAATTCGCTCGACAGCTTGTTCCGCGGACCGGACCGCCTTCCTCCCGGTCTCGATGGGCTCGCAGGTCATCGGTTGGCGTTCCTTGCCGAGAAATCAAGGCTTACGCATGCCTTGGAGCGATCACCAGTCTAACCATGGCGATCACAATGATCAGGCTATGATCGCCCACCACTCTTTGTTCGCATTGCGGGTGGCGGCGTTCTTCAAGTCGTAGTTGCGCTCGACGCACCCGCGGACTGGTCGCGGTTCGGTGAGTTCCAGAGCCACTATATCCACGAGGTGTTGGGAACGCATTTGCTGCATCTGATTCATTGATATGGATGGTTGCAGGGTCACTAGGTGTTTTTCCCTCACAAGGGCACTCTCTGCTAGATCTGCCGCCACCGATCCTGATCACCCTGATCTTGACAATTCCGACGGGGCGGATTGGTGGACTGCCGTGGGACGCATTATCAAGTTGATTGTTGTGCTTTTCATCGCACTCATCTGGGTCATCTCACCAATCGACTTGGTCCCGGATGCAATGCCTATCGTGGGAGTGATCGACGATGCAATCATCGCGTTGCTGGGAGCCGGAGTGGTTCGCCAGGGATTCAGCTTACGGCGGAGGGGCCAAGGTGCCCTTGCTGTTCTCGATTGATATGGAATGCGGCATCAAAGGGTCGGTGGTTTAGTTTGGTGGCGTGAAAGGTGTAGCCATTCTTCGGTTTTCCTCATATCGGAGCAATCTCAGGCTACCGGTTTGGAGCTTTCGGTTAAAAAATTGCCCCAAAAAAAGCCATAATACCATGAGCCGCGGGGCCTAGCAGCCTGTCGGATTTGAAGAAATTCAAAAACGACGTCAATATGCGGTCGTCAACGGGCTGCTTTATACTAGTTGTTGTGGTCGCTGCGTCGGTAGATTTGGGGATGGTCAAACAAACGTTTGAATCCATTTCTAACA
>CAYRLT010000678.1:0-20325 GCA_964425095.1 uncultured Luteolibacter sp. | reverse complement strand
GCTTCGCGAGTTGCTTGATCGCGTTGGCGCTGGGCGTTTTGTTGTAGCTGTTCGACTTGTTCGCGTCGGGCGTTTTCGATTTGCGATTTGCGGGTTTGTTCGCGTTGAGCCTGTTGCTGGTGCGCTTCGCGAGTTGCTTGATCGCGTTGGCGCTGGGCGTTTTGTTGTAGCTGTTCGACTTGTTCGCGTCGGGCGTTTTCGATTTGCGATTTGCGGGTTTGTTCGCGTTGAGCCTGTTGCTGTTGCGCTTCGCGAGTTGCTTGATCGCGTTGGCGCTGGGCGTTTTGTTGTAGCTGTTCGACTTGTTCGCGTCGGGCGTTTTCGATTTGCGATTTGCGGGTTTGTTCGCGTTGGGTTTCTTGCTGTTGCGCTTCGCGAGTTGCTTGATCGCGTTGGCGCTGGGCGTTTTCGACCGTTGGTTGCGGATCGATCGGGTTGGTCGAGCGCGGGGATTCGTTGGGTTGGCGGCGAGACGGTTGGAGTGGAATTTCCTTGTCCGTTTGCGGTTGTTTCTGACCGGCTTGGTCCAAGGGCTTCTGGCGGGTTGATTCGCGTGGTTTCTGGTGTGCCTGTTCAAGCTGGGCTTCGTCCAGTTGCTTCTGACGGGATTGCTCGCGCGGATTTTTGACATCCCCGGTCTTTGGCTGGAGATCCGGTTGATCCGCTTGTCGCGGGATTTGCGTTGGCGAGGAAGGTTGCCCTGGTTTGACGGTCTCGGGGTGCTCCCGCGGCAATGGCGGCACGGATGGGGCGACCGCAGGATTTGGAGTGGAACGCGTGCGATTGCGGCTTTGCTCGTCGCGAGCCGGGCGGGTGGCCAGATCGTCTGCTTGCCGCCCGCGATCGACTCGGTCCTTCGGCGGATCTTGGGGTCGGGTGTCACGGGTGTCACGGGTGTCGCGCGATTCTTTGATCTCTTGGGCTTTGCGCTTTTGCTGGTCTATCTTGGAACGGTTTGCCTCGAGTTGTTCGATGCGGCGGCGCTCGAACGTTTCGCGGCCGCCGAGGGTTTCGACGGATTGCTCGGCTTTGCGCTGGTTTTCTTCGCGGCTGCGGCGGAACTGCTCGGTGATTTCCGGGCGGAGGATTTCGGGGCGCTCCACGTTGATCGAATCGAGGCGTTTTTTGACGTGTTTTGGTTTAAGGTTGTCATTCCATGGCGCGTCGATGGAGGGGGCGGCGATCCGCAGGCGTGAACCATCGATGCGCGGCTGCATGGTGAGAGAGTCACGGCCAGGTCGGCTGCGGCGGTCCATATCCAAGCGGCAGAAGGGAAGAGTCCGCCCGATTCTCCGGCTGAGATCGGCATAACGCGGGCCACCGGAGATGATGCAATTGTTTTGAACGTGGATGTTGGTGATATTGTTAGTTTGGTGGAAGAACGTGTGATTCGAGCGATAGGGGAGGCAGTGCCTGTGAATGGGTCGGTCGAAGTAGCGGGTTTCCACGAAATTGAACCACAATGCTCCGATGCTGAAGGTGACGTCCACGGAGGAGTCCCAGTGGTGCTGGCGGTAGGCGAGGGTTTCCGGAGGGAGCGGGGCCCATCCGATGTGGCTTCCGCTGGTGCGCCATGAGACCCATGAGGGAGCCCATTCGCTGCCGGGCACCCAGACCCAGCCGATACCGCTCACCAGTGCCCAGCGGCCATAATGATAGGTGGCCCAGCCGAAGGGTTCCTCGGAAACCCAAGTCCAGCCGTAGTCGCTGCACACCCAGCGGCCGCGGGTGTATGGGCGCCACGCGGAATCCCGGACGACGCCGGGCTGCCAGACGTAGCCGTAATTCGGGGTTTCAAACCACGAGCCGTAGGATGAGAGCGAATCGTAAAAGGTGCCATAATCTCCGACCGGGGTTTGATCCACTGCGGGCTCGTCGCGGTTGAGTGCTTGGCTGCCGGCGAGTTCGCGCTCGCTGGCGCTGAGTCGGATGTCGCGTTCGCGGAGTTGGATTTCTTTGTCCTCGCTGGCCGTGCGCTGCGCTTCAAGGGTTGCTTCGCGTGCGGCTAACGCTTCTTCGCGCAGGCGGATTTTTTCCGCGTCGGCTTCGGCGGTTTGGCTTTGTTGCAGTTCGCTGGCGGCGCGTGCTTCATCGAGTTCCATGCGTTCGCGTTCGATGGCATCGCGCTCGGTGGCGAGTTTTTGGTCTTCGAGTTGTTGTTCGAGTTCTTGTTGGCGCGCGACGGCCTCATCGGCCTTGCGTTCCATCTCGGCGAGTTGTTTGGCGGTCTCGGATGCTGCTGATGGTGCCGGTTTGTCACAACCGGTGGACAGCAGCACGGCAAGTGAGGCGAGCGGAAATAAGCGGATGGATTTCATGGCAATAGGAAGCGTCGTGAACTTCGACGCGAGCGGTCGCTCCGGCATTCAGGGAATTTTAAAAATGATGCGCGGCGGGGATTGTCGACCGCCGGGAAGTTCGTGGCGGGTCACCCGGGTGCCGAGCAAGGATTCGAGCATCCGGATTTCCATCGTGATCGCCCGCGGGTATTGTTCGAAAACGCGCTGGAGGGGATTGTGGAGTTCAACGATCCGGACGGGCGATGCGGGTTCGCATTCACACGAACTGGCGCAACCTTCGCCAGTGCGGAGTTTCGCCAGCTTTTGCGCTTTTTCGGCGACCGATCCGAGGGCGGCGAGGGGTTTGGTCCATGATTCCTGGCGCTTTTGAAAATATTGGAACAGCAACTTTTCCGGCCCGGACTCGCCATACATCCGCTTCATTTCATCCAGCAGGGCGAGGGTGAAATCGACTCCGGCTTGGGGAAACAAGGTGTCCGCCTTTGCTGCGAGGCTGTAGAAGATTTCGGGTCGGCCGACGGCGGTGCGGGGCAATCGGGCGCGGATCACGTAGCCGGCTTTGGTGAGTTCCTCACAATGGGTTTTCACGGCCATGTAGCCGCCGCCCGTAGCGCGTGCGAGTTCGCTGGCGGGTTGGCCGCCGGAGCGTTTGAGTTCCTCGAGCACCGCCCGCCACTGGGGTTTGATCAAATCTCGGAATACCGGAAGCAACATGAAGGTGGCGGGAACCGTCGGTGGATTCACCCCGGCAAGCAATCCGCAAATTTCGATTGGGCCGCTTGATGAAATCGGCGACGACGAAAAATCCGAATCTCACTTGGCCGCCGGTCCTTGGTCATTCATGATCCCGCCATGTCCGCACGTTCAGGGATGCTTCTCGTCGTTTCCGGTCCTTCGGGATCCGGAAAAACCACGCTCTGCCGCCGCCTCGCGGATGCCGGCGAGGCCCGCTACTCGATTTCCTGCACCACCCGGTCACCGCGTCCGGGCGAAATCGATGGGCGGGATTATCATTTCCTGAATCGCGAGGATTTCGAAAGCAGGCTTGCGGTGGGCGATTTCCTCGAACACGCCGAGGTCCATGGAAACCTTTACGGGTCGTTGAAATCCGAGGTTCTCTCGCATCTCGGCGCGGGCACGGATGTGGTGATGGACATCGACGTGCAAGGCGCGGAGCAAGTCCGGATTTGTCCTGATCCGGAGATTCGGCGGGCGATGGTGGACTTGTTTGTGATGCCGCCCAGCGGAGAAGAATTGCACGCCCGCCTTGCCGGCCGCGGCACCGATAGCGAACAGGTCATCGCCTTGCGCATGGCCAATGCGCTTGAAGAAATGCGCCACTGGGAGCATTACACTTACCTATTGAATTCCGCCACGCGTGAAGAGGATTACGCGAGGTTTCTAGCGCTCGTCGTCGCTGAGCGACTCCGGGTTTCACGCATCCGCTGAAGGGGATATTCGCCAGTTCGTTCGAACAACGGAGCGGATTGCGGCCTGATTTCAGGGCGAAGGCAACTTTTTGTTCGAGCGAACATCTTTTTTCTTGCGGTGTGTCGGAGGATCGCTCAGAAGTTTTCGCAACACCCCACCACCCACCACACCACTATGGCCGCAAAAGCAACCGCAGAAGAAACCGCAAACGAAAAACTCCAAGAGGCCCGCAAGCGCAACTTGGACCTCGCCATCGCCCACATCCAAAAAGAATTCGGCGAAGCCGCCATCATGCGCCTCGGCGATGACAAGGTTGTCGATGTCGATGTCATTCCCACCGGGAATCTCCTGATTGACCGTGCCCTCGGCGTCGGCGGATTTGCCCGCGGCCGGATCGTCGAGGTGTTCGGCCCGGAATCCTCCGGTAAAACCACTCTCACCCTCACCGTGATCGCACAAGCCCAGAAACGCGGGGGGTTGGCCGCCTTCATCGACGTCGAACACGCGCTCGATCCGCAATACGCCCGCAAACTCGGCGTCAACCTCGACGACCTTCTGATTTCCCAACCATCCTCCGGTGAGGAAGCGCTGCAAATCTGTGAGGCGCTCGTTCGCTCGAATGCCATCGATGTCATCGTGGTCGATTCGGTCGCCGCACTTGTCACCAAGCAAGAACTCGACGGCGAGATCGGCGATTCCACCGTGGGTGCGCAAGCGCGTTTGATGAGCGCCGCCATGCGGAAACTCACCGCTCTCATTTCCAAGGCGCAGACCGTCTGCATTTTCACCAACCAGATCCGCGAGAAAATCGGCGTGATGTTTGGCAACCCGGAAACCACACCCGGCGGCCGTGCGCTCAAGTTCTTCGCCTCCGTCCGCGTGGACATCCGCCGCATCGGCCAGATCAAAGCCACCGACGGCACCGTCACTGGCAACCGCACGAAAGTTAAAATCGTCAAAAACAAGGTCGCGCCACCCTTCACCGAAGCGGAGTTCGACATCATGTATAACGAAGGAATTTCCTCCACCGGCTCATTGCTAGATCTGGCACTTGAAATGGAGATCGTGCAGAAACGCGGCTCCTGGTTCTCCTACAACGGAACCCAACTCGCCCAAGGCCGCGATGCAGCCAAGGAACTCATCAAGGCCGACCCCGCCCTCTACGAAGACCTCGAAACCAAGGTCAAAGAAGGGCTCGAAGCCAAGAAGAAGAAATAACCCTCTCACAACACGCCGCTCCTAGCGCCTCGCGCGCGACAAGGAGCGGCGGAATATGTCCGCCGATGTCCATGAGAAGCCAATGAAAAGAGCAAAGCGCTCTCCATTGCCCCCACATGGTCAAGGCGATCATGCATCACTACTTGTATCCTTTCCTTGATCCCGCCTCTAGTCGTAAGATCAAGGGTTGGCAGCAGCGTGATTCAGGATCTCTGAATATGGAGTCGCGTGCCGGATTTGATCAGGTCATGGTTTTCGGCGTGTTGAAGATCGGTCTGTTGAAAGGAGATCCCCGCCCGTGGTTCGCGTTGCTTCTGGGAGGCTACGTGGTCTGCGGGCTGTCATTTTTTGGCTTCGGGCGGACGCCGTGGCAGGTCGGGCTGACGGTGGTGACGGCCGTCGTTGCGGATTTCCTGCTGGATCGCCTGCTGCGCAAGCGGGGTGGATTTCCATGGAGCGGACTGATCACCGGTTGCGGGCTTTCGCTGCTGCTCGATTGTGGGTCGAGCACTTGGCTGCCGGTGCTGCCGCCTTTGTTAGCCATCGGCTCAAAGCATTTGTTCACGGTCAATGGCCGGCATGCCTACAACCCGGCCTTGTTCGGACTGATCGCGAGCATGGCGCTCGGCGGCGGGTTGGTCTCGCCGGCACCGGCCTATCAATGGGGCGGCACGTGGGCGATCACGTTGTTTCTGGCGGGATTGGCGATGGTGGTGTTCATGCCGCGGATCGGCCGGAGTTGGATGGTCGGATCATTTCTGGTTTTCTATCTCATGCAAACCGGGTTGCGCGCATGGGTGATGCGGCATCACGTGCCGCCCGAGGCGATCTGGCTCGGCACGCTCAGCGCGCCGGCGTTTTTCTTGTTCACTTTTTACATGCTCACCGATCCCGCGACTTCGCCGGTCGGCCGTCGGGCGCAGATCGGCATTGCGGCGGCGATCACGGTGATCGATCTCGGGTTTCATTTCCGCCAGAGTTATTACACGTTGTTTTATGCGGCATTCACCGTGCAAACGGCGCGTTTCGTGTGGGCATGGTTGAAATGCCGGACGGTGCTCGATTTCAAATCGCTCACTGCCCGCACCGCGCTGGCGGTCGTTTTGGTGTCGGCCGCTGTGCTGCTTTCCCGCAGTCCGCGTGGGGTGACGGAAAACCCCGGCTTCTCGTGGGTGGAGAAAAATTTGTTTCCCTCCGAAGAAGGAACCATTCTAACCGATATTGATCCGCGCCTGCAACACATCGGGAAATGGATTCTCTCCATCGGTGACGCGGCGGCGGTGGCGGATGTCGATGGCGATGGCATGCAGGATCTATTCCTTACCCGCCCGATGAAGCGCGCGCAGGATCGTTGCACGCTTTTCCGGAACACCGGCGGGTTGACGTTTGAACGGGTGGAAATCCCGGCGCTCGAAAAAATCCGAAACGATCCGGCAACTTACGGTTTGCCGTCCTGCGCGGTTTTCGCGGATATCGATAACGATAGCGACCAGGATTTGTTCATCGGCATGGGCTTCGGAATGAGTCGCTTGTTTCGCAACGAGTATGTGGAAACAGGCAAGATCGCATTCACCGACATCACGGAAGCCGCCGGAATCAGCGGCCATCACACCTGCCTCGCCGCCTTATTCCTCGATGCGGACCGCGACGGCGACCTTGATCTATTGTTAGGAAACTCGATGACGCCCTATCTTCCGGATTATGACAAACCGACTCCGCTCAACCCCTTTCATTTGCCACAGCCGGAATACGAGGGCGACCGGCGGATGTTCCATTTCATGCACGCCAGTTGGCACAAGGCGGAAAACGGCGGGCGCAACCGTTTCTATCGCAACCGCGGCGACGGCACGTTTGCCGAGGAAGACATCGTCAAACTCGGCATGCCGGAAACGCATTGGACGCTTGCGCTGAATTCGGCGGACTTCGATGGCGATGGCTGGCCGGATATTTATGCGGCGTCGGATTTCGGGCCGGATGATGTTTACATGAACGAACAGGGCCGCGGGTTCCGCAGAATCGAAGGCCCGCACTTCGGCTCGGTCGGGCGCGATACTTACAAGGGAATGAATGTCAGCATCGCCGACTTCGACCGCAACGGGACGCCGGACATTTACGTTTCCAACGTCCATGCCCCGCTTCAGGCCGAGGGTAGTTTGTTATGGATGACGGAGCGGACGAAAGACGGGCTTGTCTTTAAAAACGACGCGTCCCGCCGTGGCGCGCTCAATCCGTTCCGCTTTGGCTGGGGCGCGGGAGTCGCGGATCTCGACCTCGATGGCTGGCCCGACCTCGTGCAGGCGAACGGCATGGTGGACGATCACATGGACCGTCGCTTCTCCAAGCCGCGCGACTATTGGTATGTGAACGGCCAAGTCGCCCGCAGCGGCCCGGAAGTGCATGCCTACGCCGACCGTTGGGGCGACACACGCGGCTACTCGATCTGGGGCGCGCAGGCCAACCGCGTGCTACTGAACCGCGGCGGCACATTTCACGAGGCGGCCGAAATCACCGGGCTCTCACGTCTTGGAAACACGCGCGGAGTCGCGCTCGCGGACTTTGACAATGATGGCGATTCTGATTTCGTTCTAACGCGCCAGTTTGATCCCGTGCTTTTCTACGATAACCATCGTAGCGATTCTGCCGCATGGATCGGATTCGAAATCGAAGGCGACGGGAAAACCGTTTGCAAGGATGCTGTTGGAAGTGTGTTGTCCGTTTCCCGCGATGGAGAACATTGGCATGCAGACGTTCTCAACGTCACCGGTTTTTCCGCCCAAGGCGACCGGCGCATCGTCATCGGGCTGGCAGGAAATCAAGCTGCTGTGCAAGCCCGCATCCAATGGGTGGACGGCACCGCGCAAGATCTCGGCAGTTTTGAAAGCGGCAAATACCACCGCATCCGGAAAGCTGTGGCGACCTCATCGCCCGTGGCTCAGGACGCACGTTGATTTTCTTAGCGCCTGTCTTCAGCAATATTAAGACAGCCTCTTAGAGTTGGTATCACACCGGCACCTGCATGCCTTCCGCTTCGGCGAGACGTTTTTGATTGGCGTCGAAAGTGAGAAATTGCTCCGCTCCAAAATGCAGTGCCGTGGCCACATGCATAATATCCATCAAGCGGTGGCCGTTGATTTCTGTGTATTTCCCGCTGAGCACTTCCGCGATCCGGTGAACATCCGCCCAATCCGGCGCGACCATCCGGAACACTTCGGACGCGAGGTCGGAGTTGAGGGCGCGCAGCATCGCGGTGGCTTCCGTTTTCGGAAATCCCTTGCTGCGATCTTTGGCGAAGAGCCTCATCTGAAAGCGGATGGATTGCCGGAATTCCAACAGCAGAAGACTGGAAACGGAAAGTGGGCCGGAAAAGCCAGCTTTCCAAGCATCAGCCCGATGCGAATTGTCCTGCTCTCGATAGACGGCGCACAGGAACGATGTGTCCGGATACACGATCATCCTTCTTCTCCCTCCAGCTCGGCTTCACGCATTTCGCGCACTTCTTCTTCAGAGAAAACCCGGTCGCCCCAGATGGCCTGTCGCCGGGCAGCCCAATCCGGTTGTTTCGCCTTTCCCTCCGCAGATCTCGGCGTCGCAGAGAGGAACCCGATCGGCGTCCCGCGTTTTTCGATTCGGATTTCCTCGCCCTCGCCCAGCCAAGCCTCGACCTTGGAGAAGTTGTTGCGGAGATCCCTGACGGTGACGGTTTTCATGTGGACAAATTAGGTCCACATCCCGATTTGTCAACCTGCGGATGGTGCCGACTTCCGCCTTGGCAGGAGTCGGCCGAGGATCAGGCCTGCGAGCAGGGCGGCTCCGCCGACAAGCCATTGCTTGTATCCTTGGAGCGCGGCGATGATTGGATTTCCCACCGGATCGATGCTCGCCTGGATGCGAATGATTTTCCACGCTTCGCCTTCCTTGCGGGCGACGGCGGTCCATTGCGAGGTGAAATCCAAGGTCTTGCCGCTGCGGACCACGTGCTCTTTCGCCCGACCTTTGGCGATGGCGATGTTGCCTTCGAAAATCGTGTCATCCGGATCAAGGGTCACTTGATAGGTGCCATCTTTGCCGAGGAAATCTTCGACCTTTTTCCAGTAACTCTGGATGCCGTCAAAACCTTTGACCTCATCGGCTGTAATCATCACTGCGGTGAAATCCGCAGCCAGATGCGGTTTCAGCGCGGTGAGATCGCGGCTGGCGATGGCTTGTTCATAGACTGAGCGCAAGTTGCGAAGGGCGTTTTTGTCATCCTCGTTGGCGAGGACTGGCAAAGAGAGGGCGATGAGGAGGGCTAATGTTTTCATAACGGATTGCGGCTTCGCTTGCCATTCTTCCACTTGCTGAACGGCGGGGAAATCAAAAACGCTCGGGTCGCTTCGCCTGCGGCGATTTCGGTGCCTGCGGTGAGTAGGGAATATCCGCCGATCATCGCGTCGTCGCCGATTTTGACCGGGGCTAGCAACAAAGCGTCGTTTCCCATGACGTGTGGGTTGATCCGGACGCCGGCGCCGAAGACGACCTTGTCGCCGATGTCGAGAAACCCGCGGTCGAGGATGATGGTTCCCGGCGCCCAATACGTTAGGCCGCCGATGCGCGATCCCCACAGCCGCAGCCACAACGAATAAATTCCTGGCAGCAGCCGCAACAGTTCCTCCAAGGCGGGAAAACGAAGAAATAGCACCTGACATTGGAAACACGCCCACCAGCGGAGAAAGGCGGACGAGCCGATGGCGATTTCCGGTGGGCTGGAGCGCAAGGTTTCCCGCAGGATTCTGCCGGGGATTAACGGTGCGAGATACAACACGGCGGGCGCGAGCCACGGGTAGGGTGATAGAATACAAGCAATCGTCGCCGCCGCGTGCAACAAGGGCACGAGGTTCAGCAAAAGCATGGCGAGGCGCACGCCCTTTTGATCAGCGAATGATTTTCCCGGCATGATGGTTTTGTACATGTTCGTCGGTGTAACGCGGGCCGCGCCACATCCGCAGGTAGGCGGCGAGCAGGCGGCCGCGTTCGCCATCGTGGTCTGGCGTGATGTCCGGCAAATTCACCCACGGCACTGTCGGCCGGGCGTGGTGGTTGCGATGCCAGTTGTGATTGAGCCACAGCGTGTCCAGCCATTTCCACGTGCGCAGGTTGCGCGCGCCATTGAGCACATCACGCTCGGTGCCGAAATGGTGGACATATTGCAGCGCCGACCACAACACGCCGAAGCTTCCTAACAATAATAAGTAGCGTTCTGCCGGCACGTTCCACAGCCAAATCCATCCAGTATGCAGGAGAATCACCGCCAACGATTCGATCCGGATGAGCCGGAAATACCGCGGGTTGAGCGAGTCGAGCAGCGCTTGGGTGGGTCGGTCGAAATCCGCCCAGCGTGCCTTGAGCCAACGCGGGTTCAGCAGCGCGATGAAATTTCCAAGGACTACCGCGAGGTAGAAAAACCCGGTTAGAATTCCGTAAAGTTGCAGCGATTTCCAAATCCGGTTTTCGCCCTCGAAATAGAAATCGAAGGCCTCGTCGTCCGAGCGATTGCGGAGGTGATGGCCGATGTGGCCTTGTCGCAGCAAGTGGAATGGCGCGGGAAAAAACAGGGCCAGCAGCGCGCCTGCGATTTCGTTGATCGTCCGGTTCGCATGCAGCAAGCCATGCTCCGCCTCATGCAGCATCGCGTAGGTCGAGTTCATCACCAGCGCGTATCCCACGGCCAGCCCGGCGAGGGCCCATGGGGAATCGACGAAGCCCGCCGAGGCTAACAAACCCAGCAACGCGAGAACCTGCACCGCGGAGATCGCGAGGTTCAGTCGGCTGGGAAGTGGGAAATCCTTGTTCATGGGCGTTCGTAGGCGAGCAGGTGCTGACCGATGTTTTTAAACTCCGGTAGTTCATCGAACAATGCGAAAGCGCGCGGCGTGATTTCACGGCTGTAAAGGCTGGCATGATAATCGCGCGAGGTCCCGAGCGCTCCCAACTCGCGATGGAGATCGGCACCCAGCGGTGTGAGTTCGGGGAACTCGTCGAGTAAGGCTTGCAAGACCGCCTTGCCCGCCCGCTTCGGCGCGGTGAAAAACTCCGCCATCATCACGCCAAAAATCCGCGCTTGCAGTCGGCGTTTCCACATCGGCATCGGCAGCCACACTCGCTCGACGAGTTTGATGTCCCAATGCACGTGATCCACTTCATCCGCCATGTGTTTGCGGTGCAGCGCGACAAACTCCGGCTCCAGTCCGCTGTCTTTGGCCAAGCATTCCCGCGCCACCGAGATCGATCGTTCCTCCTGCAACAACATCAGCCAGATCCAACAGGGAAAGGCAAAGGGACGTCGCGCGAACCAAGCAGTCGTCGCCCGCATCCGCGCGTCGGCCGGGAGGAAGACATATGCGCCCTCGTCCAGTGAGAAGCGGCCCGGATCAACCCGCAGGTTCATCTCCCGGAACCAGCTTGAGTGTCGCCGCTCCTCCGCCTCGAAGCGCCGCAAATCCTCCGCGAGTTCCTCGCCGATCCGGTCCGGGCGTTGGTAAAGCGCTGGCAGCACGTTGGTCGCCAGCAGTTCCTCGAAGAACACCGTTTGCTCGTTTAGATAGAGCGCGTAGAGTTGTGAGTAGCGGAGTCGGTGGCGTATCTCTAACGATTTCCAAGAAGGCACGTGGGCCAGCGCCGTCATCCGGGTCGGAAAGAACGGCCGCGAAAAATCGATTGTGGGACGGGTGGTGTCGGCTTCAGCGGGCATGGGAAACGGGCGGGCGGCGCAAGCGTTCGATGAGCAAGCCGAGGAAAGTCCGGTGATCCAGCGACGGATTTATTCGCGGCACCACCTGGCGGCGGTGGAAGTCCGGCAGCAGGCTCCAGTGTAGCGACGGGCGGAGGTGATGCGCGGTGTGGAAGCCGTTGTTGAGGAGAATCCAGTTCGCCACCACGCCCGTGACATTCCGCGAGTGATCGTATTCCGATGCGGTGTCGCAGTCCTGGTGTTGCAATAGGTTGATCCCCACCAGCGTCAGCTGCGCTCCTAGCCACGGCAGTATTAGAAACAGCAGGGTCGCCTGCCAATCGAACGTGACTAACAGAAATAGCGCTGCATAAAAAACCGATCGCTCCAACATCGCCTGCCGGTAAAGCTGTGGCCGCGAGATTTTCCATTTTGCTAGATCGTTTGGCTTCTCGCGGACCATCGCCGCCACCGATCGAAATGGGAACACCAACAGGTTGACGAAATTCCAGCGCGAGCTTACTAGGCTGGTGCGGACGAAATCGTGTTCGGAATCCGGATCCCCGTGATGCCGTTCGTTGTGTGCCGTGATGATGCCGGTCGGCGGCTGACCGGAGCCGAACATCAGGAAGACCTGGAAAACCCGGTTCCAGAAACGCCCGTGAAAAATCGGCTGGTGCATGTGATTGTGGGCGATGATGCAGCACACGAAGGCCATCAGACAAGACGACGCCACTGCTGGGGGATTTCGCAGGGTACCGGTCCATGCGCCGCCCAGTAACACCAAGGCCGCCATCACGAAGCCAAGCGTCCGTAAGTCCGCAAGGTGGCGGAGCCTGGGGAATGACCGGTAGCGCTGCATGGGCACAGGCGTAGTCCATGCCAGCTGGGGCTAGGGATCAAACTTTATCAGGTGGTGGTGGGCTATGAGCCTGTCTGAATATTGCCATAGGCAGGGACCGTCTTTGCCTGCGGCCATGAGCAGTCGAGGCCTTCCGAGCGGTCCGCGAGAATGAGGAGTGAACGATATGCCATGATCTGATTTTTAAGTATTTTTCATGGATGACCGCGTTCACTTTTCATTCGCAGGACCGCTCGGAGAGACGGTCCCTGCCATTTTTCAGACAGCCTCTATGAGATTGGAAAGCCGGAAGCTGAGAAAATAAGTCCTATAAATCCCATGAATCCTATAAGTCCTATAGGATTCATGGGACCTATGAAGTGTATCCGACACTGCGCATAGCGGGCCGGAAACAAGAGAGCGGAAACCATTCGCCAGACTGGGCTGGGGCTGGCTAACTTCGCGGCGTGCTTCGGGGACATTGGTACATTGCATGCCGTTCGGAACAAATCGCCCGGGGGCCGGTTGCGCGGACGATCGTCGGCGAGCCGTTGGTGATTTTCCGAGCGCCGACGGGCGAGGCGGCGGCGTTGATGGATCGTTGCGCGCACCGCAATCTGGCGCTTTCGCGGGGCAGCGTAACGGCCGACGGTTTGCGCTGTGCGTATCATGGGTGGAGTTGGGGCGCGGATGGGCACTGCACACGCATTCCCTCGGCTTGCGGTGGCGATTGCGATGCGATCCGCGTGAAATCCTACGAGGTTCGCGAGCAGCAGGGATTTATCTGGGTCTGGCTGGCGGCTGGCGAGACGGCCGAGCCTGTCGGCGAGCCGCCGCTGTTTCCGCATCTTGGCGAAGTGGGTTGGCGGCATTTCATCATGGAGCGGGTGTTTGAGGCGGACGCGTTTCATTGCGTGGAAAATTTCCTCGATGTCCCGCACACCGCACATGTTCACCGGGGGCTTTTCCGGGGCGAGGAGAGCAAGGAAATCGAGATTGAAGTCACCTCCGGCGAGGATTGGATCGAAGCGGAATTTCTCGGTGAAGAACGGATGGATTCGTGGATTGGAAAATTGTTGGTGCCGGCGGGAAGCAGCATCCGCCATGTCGATCGCTTTCAACTGCCTTACATCACGCGGGTGGACTATCAGATGAGCGAGAAGCGGCAATATGTGGTGATGAGCCAGTGCACGCCGGAGGGGCCGGAGCGGACGCGGGTATTCACGTATCTCGGGTTTCGGATTGTTCCGTTAGGCGGCTTGATCCAGCTGGTTTTCCAACCCTTCGCCGGTGCCATCTTGAATCAGGATGTGGAAATCCTCCAACAACAGACCGAGGATCTGCGGCGTACCGGAGCGGCGCGATTTCTCTATCATGAAACGGATGCCATCGCACGCGGCATCCGGGACTTGATCGATGGGAAATCCCTCGCTGGCCGCGCGCCGGAGCGCAAGAAACTACGGATATGAAAGAAGCATGGCAAATGGCGGCGGAACGGATGCCGGTGTGGGCGGCGGTGGTGTTGCTGCTGTGTCAGTTCGCGGGGCCCTTGTTTCATTTTTGGCAGAACCGTCCGCCGCAGCGGCTTGGCGGACCGATTTCCAGCGCTAAAGCAGGATGGCTGGCGCATGCGGGGATTTTGTGGCTGGCGCTGCCGTCTTTGTTAGCCACGCAACATCCAGCCTACGCCTGGCTCGCCGCGTCGATGGGATTGCGAACGATCATCGAGTTGCCGCTGTGTGCGAAACAACGCTGGAGCACCAATCACGGGCTGTCCCACGATGCCGTGCACGCGGCGATCGCGTTTTATTGGCTGCCTTTGGTTCCCGCCGATCTGCGGCTTTGGATTGCTCTAACTTTGGTGACTTTGGCGGTGGAGGTGTTCTTCGTGCTGCGCTTCCGCAAGTCCACGGCGGGCCCGGCCAACGGCGTTTATTTCGTGCCGGATGGACCGGCATACGCGAAGCTCAACTTGCTCACCGACGTCATCCGGATGCCGTCGCAGTTCATCATGATTTCCGTCCTCATCGCCGCATGCCTTCGTTGAAATCCATGGTCCTGAAAAGTAGCGTCCGCGCCGTGGATTCTCTGGAGGATGCCGAACGGCGTGCGATGCATCAGCTGATGGACGCGCATTACGAAGCGGTGGCGTGGGTGCAGTTTCTGGATGATCTAACGGCCAAGGACGAGGTTCTGATGTTGCATGATGCAGGCGGGGTGTTGCGCGGATTCACCACGATCGCTTGGAATCCTGCGGGGGTTTTTGCGGAAGGTGATATTTTATTTTCCGGCGATACGATCATCGATCGAAGCTGTTGGGGCACGCAGGAACTGGTGCGTGCGTTCTGCCGCCGTGCAGGCGAATGGCGGGCGGCGAGTGGACGCCGCTTGTTTTGGTTTTTGATTTCCAAGGGGCGTCGGACCTACATGTATCTACCGTTGTTCGCGCGGCGCTTTTTTCCCCACCCGGAAAACGACGAACCGGAATTTGAATGGTTAGCTGGCAAGGTGGCAGCCAAATTGTTTGGCGAGTGTTGGAAGCCGGCGGAGGGAGTCATCCGTTTTCCATCGAGCTTGGGGCATCTTCGGAAAGATCATGGTGGCGTCATCCGGGAGAACCCGTGGGTGCGGTATTTCCTGCAGCGGAATCCCGGTTATGTCCGCGGTGAGGAGTTGGTGTGTCTCACGGAAATGGAGGAAAGCAATTTGCGGCGTGGAGCGCGCTCCGCGTTTCGCCAGGGAATCGGCGCACGATCATGAATCCGCATGCCAAATCTTTGCTTGCGTCTTTGGAGGCTTATGCGGCTCAGCCGGGTGAGGCGTGGAATCGGCTGCGCGACTTGTTGGAACGCCAGGCCGATACGGAGTTTGGTCGCAGTTACGGATTTGGGTCGATCCGCGCTCCGGAAGATTTCCGTGCGGCGATCCCGCCGATGAACTACGAGGATTGTAGGAGTTGGATTGAACGAGCCGCATCCGGCGAAATGCGGGTGCTGGCGTGTGACGAACCGCTTGGCTTCGAGCGGACCTCCGGGAGCTCATCGCGCGCGAAGCTGATTCCCATCACGGCGGGCCTGCAAACGGAGTTTGCGCGGGGCTTGGCCGTTTGGTTCTCAGGCTGGAAAGCGCGACGGCCGGAAGTTTTTGCGGGCCGGGCCTATTGGGCGCTTTCACCACCCGGCATGAAGCCGGAAACCACAGGCGGAGGGTTGCCGCTGGGCATGCAAAGTGATGCGGCGTATTTTCCGGATGATGTCGGCGACCGTTTGAGTGATTGGTTGGTGATCCCGGATTTGAGTGGAGATGCGGCCACCGTTTTTGAGGAAACCGCAGCGGCCTTGTTGGCGACGCCGGACTTGAGTGTCGTTTCGGTGTGGAGTCCCACATTTTTGTTAGGTATTGATGCGGCGCTGCGTCGGATTCGCGGTGATTTCACGTGGCGGGAACTTTGGCCAAGGCTCGCGCTGGTGAGTTGTTGGGCGGATGCTTCAAGCGTGCTGTGGATTCTCCGCTTGAGTGAGCGTCTCGGCGGAGTGCCGATCGAGGGCAAGGGCTTGCTTGCGACGGAGGGTGTCACATCCGTGCCTGGCGGGATGGATGGCAGTCCGCGCCTTGCGAGCGAATGTCATTGGCACGAGTTTCTGGATGAGGCGGGTGATTCCGTGGAAATTTCAGATCTTCAGTTAGGTGGTGAGTATGAAGTTCTTCTCAGCACCGCTGGCGGATTGTTTCGTTACCGCAGTGGGGACCGCGTGCGAGTGGTGGGTTGGGATGCGAGCCGATCGCCGTGCCTTCGTTTCATCGGGCGCGTGGGTATGATTTCGGATTTGGTGGGGGAGAAACTGCATGAATCTCAGGTGATTGAGGCGCTTGCGCTCAGCGGCACGCGGGGGTTTATGGTGGAGGATTCGGGACTTCCGGGATATCAGGTTTGGCTCGAAAACCCATCACTTGCCGGGGCATTCGAGCGCTTGCTACGACGCAACCCGTACTTCGATCAGGCGCTCGCGTTGGGGCAACTCGCGCCGCTGGTGATTCATCGGCTTGAGGCGGACTGGAGTGTGAAGCTCACCACGGCTTTGGCCCGACATCGGGGCTGCCGTGTGGGGGATGTGAAACTGGCGGCGATACTCCGTCATGAAAAACCCGGGGAGGTGGAGTCATGGCTGAATTGATCATTCGCCGGGCGGGCGAAGAGGATCACGCGGCGCTCGAGGAATTGTTCCGGGCGACGCCGATGGGGTCTAACATCCGTCTCGGATTCGAGCGGGATCCGGATTATTTTGCGGGAGCTCGGGTGCAGGCGGAAGAGTTGGCCGTGTGGGCCGCATTTGAACCCGAGGGGAGAGCGGTGGGTTTGTTCTCGGCGGGAAGCCGTCGGGTCTGGCTCGGCGGGGAAAGGCCGATGCGTTACCTCAGTGATCAGCGGATTCATCCGGACTGGCAGGGATCGTCGCTTTTTGCTAGGGGGTTCAAGACACTGCGGCGCGAAGTTTTCCAAGCTGGCGAGTGGGCGCAGACATTGGTGCTGGAAGGAAATCCCCGGGCCATGGCATTGCTTACCAGTGATCGGGGCGGATTGCCGGCGTATCGTCCCGCCGGGCGTTACGCCACGTGGTTGTTGCCGCCGCAGCGGATTGACGCGGTGCCGGGAATTCGGGTTCGTCGGGCTTCGTCAGTGGATCTTGGGGCGATGCAGGAATTGATAGACGCGTCATCCCGCAAGCGTTGTTTTGCGGGATTGGTGAATTTGAAGGATCTTGGAAAACCCGCGTGGAGGGATCTGGCGATTGAGGATTTCCGAATCGCGGAACGGGATGGCGGGATTTGTGGAGTGATGGGATTATGGGATCAGAGTGGGTTTCAACGACTGCGGGTTCACGGGTATTCGCGTGGGCTTGCCGTGGCGCGGCCGTTTCTGAATGTCATCGCGGGGAGGTATGGTGTGCGCCTGCCAAAGGCGGGGGAGGTCCTGCCATTGCGCAAGGCATGCGCTACGGCCTGTCTGGATGATGATCCGCAGGTTCTTCGGTCTTTGTTAGAGGCTGCGCTGGCTGAACATGATCCGCGGATTTTGTTGTTCGGTTGTTCGGTCCAGGATCCGCTCGCGGCGGCGCTTCGCGGGCTGAGAGCGAGAAAGGAATACGGCCGGCATTTCCTCGTCGGATGGGAAGGCAGTCCACCGGAATGGCAGGAGCCGTTCGCCTTTGATGTGGCCAGAATTTGAGTTAGGTCGAATACTCGTATCTCAGTGCCGAGAGGCAGAAGAGCGTGGCGGTTTCGACGCGGAGCACGATGGAGCCGAGCGAGACGGGGAGAAATCCGGCGGCGAGGGCGGCGGTGGTTTCCTCAGATGAGAAATCGCCTTCGGGACCGACTAACAAAGTAGCGGCGGTGGTGCCGGGGTGGGCGTGGAGGACATCGCGCAGGGGTTTTGAGCCGGGGGCGAGGGAAGCGATGAGGCGGAGGTGATGGGCTGCGGGCGGGACGCCCGCGCCACTTTCTAACCAGCGATCGAAAGGTAGGGGATCGGCGATGCGCGGGAGCGTGTCTTGGCCGCATTGTTTGCAGGCTTCGAGTGCGTTGCGCCGCCACTTTTCGGATTTCCCGTCGCCGGGTTGGACGATGGTGTGGCGGGTGACGAGCGGTTGGATGGCGGCGATGCCGAGCTCGACGGCTTTTTGGACGATGAGGTCCATGTTTTTTCCCTTGGGAATTGCTTGGGCCAGGGTGATGGCCGGCAAGGGTGCGGGCGGAAACTCGACCGAGCCGATGATTTTCAACGGCACTTGGTCGCGGGAAACCGAGATGACTTCCGCTTCCGCACGGCGTCCCAGGCCATCGAACACGGTGATGGTTTCACCGGGTTTGATGCGCAGGACTTGCGAGAGGTGGCGCGCCTCGTCGTGGGTGAGGGCGGGATTTGTTTCCCAGGCTTCGGGTGGTAAGAGGAAGCGAGGCATGGGTTTGAGAAGAATGGGACTTATGGGACCTATGGGGGTTATAGGATTTATAAATCGAAGAAGCGTTTGGCTTTTTGGAAGAAGCCTTCCTGCATGGGCGAGTTGTGATCTCCGATGGATTCGGAGAAGGCTCGGAGTTTGTCTTGTTGTTCGTGGTTGAGCTTGGTGGGGACTTCCACTTGGACGCGGACGTTGAGATCGCCGCGTCGGCCGCCGGAGGAGAGGGTTGGCAGGCCTTTGTCGCGGAGACGGAAGACAGTGCCGCCTTGGGTGCCGGCGGGGATTTTGATCGAAGATTGGCCGTCGAGAGTGGGGACTTTGAGTTCGCCGCCGAGGGCTGCGACGGAGAAGGGCAGCGGGACTTCGCAAAAGAGATCCGCGTCATCGCGTTGGAAGACGTCGTGGTCTTTGACGTGGAGGAAGACGTAGAGATCGCCTGCCGCGCCGCCGCGGACTCCGGCGTCGCCATTGCCAGTGGAGCGGAGGCGGGTGCCGGTATCGACGCCCGCCGGGATGCGGAGTTTGATCCGGCTATCGCGTTGGACGCGGCCCTCGCCTTTGCAATTGTTGCACGGGTCGGAGATGGTTTGGCCGGCGCCGCGGCATTCGGGGCAGGTGGATTGCTGGATGAAAATGCCGGCTTGTCGGGCGACGACGCCGTGGCCGCCGCAGGTTTGGCAGACTTTTACGCCGCCAGAGCCCTTGGTGCCTTTGGCTGAGCAGGCATCGCAGGGGACGTTGCGCTCGATTTCGAGTTCCTTTTCGACACCGGAGGCAGCTTCTTCGAGTGAGATTTCAAGGTCGTAGCGAAGATCGCTGCCGCGGAGTTTGCCGGAGTTGGCGCGTCGGTTGCCGCCGCCGAAGAATTCCTCGAATCCGCCGCCGAAGGCACCGCCAAACATCTGTGAGAACACGTCCATGGGATCGTGGAAGCCACCGCTGGGGCGGCCTCCACCATTCTGGAATGCAGCGTGGCCGTAGCGGTCGTAGGCGGCGCGTTTGTCCGCATCGCTGAGCGCTTCGTAGGCTTCGCCGAGTTCCTTGAACTTGTCTTCGGCGGTGTGATCGCCGGGGTTTTTGTCCGGGTGGAATTTGACCGCGAGTTTGCGGTAGGCCTTCTTGATCTCGGCGGCATCCGCATCGCGGGCGACGCCGAGGACTTCGTAATAGTCGCGTTTTTCAGCCATGGGAAATTACGCGTCGCCTCCTGCCGCTGGGGTCGGGAGTTTGGAAACCACGACGCCGGCGGGGCGTAGCAGGCGGTCGCGGAGTTTGTAGCCGCGGCGGGTGACGCGCAGGATGCGGCCTTCTTCACCGGCGGCACAATCTTCCTGGGCGACGGCTTCGTGGAGGTTGGGATTGAATGTTCCAGCGGTCGGGATTTCCTCGACGCCTTGGGACGAGAGGAATTCGTGGAGCTGCTTGCGGACCATGTCCATGCCGATATAGATCATGGAAGTGGGGTCTTGGGAGGCGGCTTGCATGCCCATTTCGAAGTTGTCGATGACGGGGAGGAGTTCTTCGAGCAGGCGCTGGTTCGAGTAGCGGATGGCTTCTTCGCGCTCGCGGGCTGTGCGTTTGCGGAGGTTTTCCATTTCCGCGGCGGTGCGCAGCGAGATTTCCTTCCATTTCGCGACATCGGATTCGAGTTCTTCCCATGGATCGAGAGCTGCGGCATCCTGAGCGGTTTCGGCTTCGGTGGTTTCAACCGGAGTTTCGGCGGCTTGGGGCGGATCGTTGTCGGCTTGCATGGCGCATAGCTGTAGTCGTGAATGCGTTCGCGTCAATCCCTTGGCGCGGGAATTGCCGGGGCATCTCCAATTTGGCTTGTCCCGCGGTTATGGGGGGGCTTCGTCGAGCGTATTT
>CAYRLT010000677.1:0-10373 GCA_964425095.1 uncultured Luteolibacter sp. | reverse complement strand
TGTTAGAAATGGATTCAAACGTTTGTTTGACCATCCCCAAATCTACCGACGCAGCGACCACAACAACTAGTATAAAGCAGCCCGTTGACGACCGCATATTGACGTCGTTTTTGAATTTCTTCAAATCCGACAGGCTGCTAGTGGTTGCGAACTCATGTTTTTGTGTGTCCTTATTGATTTCTTTGAACAGGTGAATTGAACAACCGGTCGGGCAATCAAGGGCGATATACGACCAATCGGTGATCAGGGTAGAACCCGACCCGGGAGAGCAGACTTCATCCACTGACTCCTCTACGTATCGTTTTCAGGCTTTCTGTCTATCACGCGTGAATCAACACCGGCAAGTCTCGATTCTTCCCGCCTCTGCAAATCCCGCTGACTCGCAGACAGAGCAAAACCCTTTCCGCCCTTCAGCCCGTCACAGGGCAATTCCCGGCCGCACGACACGTCCAAGCGCAGGCCCGGTCATGACAAGGCCGCCATGGTGACCACCTCCCCCGGTTTCCATGGCGGCCAAATTTTCCTTCAAAGAATCCCGCAGCAATAGTGGGACACCTTCTCGAACTGCGTATGAATGTCGCCGTCGATTTCGCACTCCAGCGCCAACTTCGCGAAGACCGGCCCCCAGAACTCGGGTGGCGGCTCCAGCGCACTTGGCACCGGATGAGTTTCCCTCCGCTGAAAAGTATCCACGATGTCCTGCTTTAACCGTTCCTGATCCATGACGTCAGAATCGATCAATAGAACTAGATCAATCAGATCCTTCACGCGAGTGTTAGATCGGTCTCCGCGATGCAAGGTGTAGGCATGGAGCTTTTGTGCGAAATGCTCTTCGCGTGAAATCGACGGGAACTGTCCTGCCGGGATTGCTGCAAAACCGAGCCAGTCGCGAGGTTCCGTCCACTCATAGGGTTCGCGTTGAATATCGCCCATGCCAATATCCAGATGGAATCGAGCAAACAACCTGCCGTCCAAACTGCACTCCACAGGATGGCGTGAGCCGCCATAGGGCGCTCCGTCCAAATCCATCACGGGTTCTCCAATCGCATAGACGAAGAAATCCCCCGTATCTCTAGCAGCAGCTGTTTGGAGCGATTCAAGAAGTTGTTCTCCCGGTGGCATTCCAGAAGAAAGCCCAAGATCCAGATCGCGTGTTGTGCGAGCAATGGACAGCTTCAGCTCCAAGGCATAACCACCCTTCAGCCGCCATGGAGGATTGCCCTCGGCAAACAACCGCACCAGCAGTCGATCAAAGGCAACTTGTCGTCGCATACGCTGAAGATCCACGCCCTCGGCCTTGGATGCGGCATTGAGCCGATCTTCCAGCGCGCGACGAAATGCGAATGCGGTTGAGTAGGATTTCATGCGTTAGAATTTCTCCAGGATTTGCTTCATCTCCGAGAAAACATCTCCACGTGCTTTGGCCTGTTTGACTTCCGTCCGCGTGATTAGCCCTCGCCGCAGCCCTTCCGCAAGGGCCTGTTCCAGCATGGACATGTCGGCGTCCCCGGACGCCGCCGAATCGAGGATCGCGCGCATTACCGTAGTGATCGCGTAGCCGCGTTCCCGAATAACCTCGTGAGGCTCCAGCCGGGACTTGTGCAGCACCAGCACCGCAGGCGTCTCACTATTGCGGCGGAATCCAGGTGGCACCGTCATGTGGAGCTTGGACGGATTGGCATCGGACAGATCCCGCAGCGCCAGCGCCGTGGCGTATGAATACACGCCCTGCGGTTTGCCGTGACGGTCTCTCGACCACAGCGACCACAGCACCAGTTGTCCGTTCTCCGTGTGTGGATACTGGCGCAGCCGGTAAATCCCACGGTGCTCGCGGAGCCAGTTACCCTCCTTCACATGGTAGCTGTGCGTGCTGCGGGCAAACCCCGCCTCCAGCGCCTGCGCCATCGTGAAATACCCATCCTGACTCTCCGCGATGGCGAAGAGATGGTCATGGTCGGGAGGTGTAGCGACTGCACGCATGTTCAGGATTACTGAACATACATGCAGGGCTCGGAACCCGCAATCCGAATTTTCAGACCCAATTTCGCGGCATTCTGCCAACCGAAAACCACAAACCACAAACCAACAACCAACAACCAACAACCAACAACCAACAACCAACAACCAAAACCAACATGAATACCCCGACCATCCAATCCGCCTCGCTCCACTTTCGCGAAGGCAACTCAGACAATTCAGCGGGCGCTTCGCGCCCTATCCAACAAACAGCCCGGAGGGTGCACTCTGGAACGGCCGATGGAGGCAAAGAATACCACGTCGCCATCGAACCCGACGGCGAAGGCTACATCGTGACCTTCGCCTACGGCCGACGCGGCAACACGCTCACCTCTGGGACCAAGACACCCTATCCAACCTCCCTCCACGAGGCCACCAAGGTGTTCGACAAGCTCGTTTCCTCGAAGCTCGCCAAAGGCTACCAATACAGCTCGGCCTCTGCCGGCGAGGTGAAGCCGTATCAACAATCCGGCAACGAAGAACAAGACAGCGGCATACGCTGCCAACTCCTTAATGCCATCGACGAAAGCGAACTGTCGCGCCTGCTCACCGGCAGGACGCATTGCCTCCAGGAAAAACACGACGGCCGCCGCCTCATGGTCCGCAAACAAGGCGACATCATCACCGGCATCAACCGCCGGGGCCTGGTCGTCGCCATACCCGATGCCATCCGTGAAGCCGTCGAACACATCCCGTTCGACGTCCTCATCGACGGCGAGGCCGTGGGCGACACGTTGCATGCCTTCGACCTGCTCGAAGTCAAAGGCAACGACTTCCGCCACCGTCGCGACATCGATCGTTTCTCCGGGCTGATCATGGTGATCCCACCGATGCTCCCGGCCCTGCGCTGGATCAGCACGGCGGTGGACCCGAACGACAAGATCGAGATCTACGAGGATTGGGTTTGGCGTTGGCGGTGAACCGCTGCATCTGGCCATTCAGGAAAAGCTGCAGCACGTCGTTGCGCGGGCCGTTCCTGAGCTTGCCGATCATGATGCCGTCCTCGGTGATGTAGAGGAGGGCGTCGGCGTCCTGCTCGATGGCGCGGCTTTTTCGGGTCTGGCCTGCTTCGTTGAGCTGGGAGGCAGAAAGCACGGTGCAACGGAACAGCATTTGTAAGCAATCCACCACAAACGACGTTTACGGTATCTGGCTCAATTGCAAAACCGCCCCCTGCCCCCTGACATCCACCAGCACCCGAAAACCATGAAAATGAAACGAATCAAACTACTCGTCTCCAGCCACCTGCTCCTGGCTGCGATCACATGCCTGCTCCTCACCGGTGCCCATGCCAGAACATGGACCAGCGCCGACGGAGCCAAGACCTTCGAAGGCGAATTGCTATCGTATGACCCGGCCAGCGGCGCGGTCGGCGTGACCTTGGCCGGCGGCAAGGCGATGAGGTTTTCCCAAGACAAGCTCTCCGCAGCGGACATCGACTTCCTCAAGGAGCAAGGCAAGATTGACGCGCCTCTCGTAAAGAAGGCCGCCACTTCCTCTGCAAAGTCATCAGCGGGCAAGATCGATGCCGATCCGAAAAATCTGTTGAAAAAGCACGATGGCAAACCCGCGAACATGAGCAAACCGGTCCAGGTTTTCATCCTGTTGGGGCAATCGAACATGTGCGGCGCGGGCAAAGTTGCCGGCCTGGAATCGGCGGTCAAACAGGAAAAGAAATACCCCTACCTCGCGGATGAGGCGGGCAACTGGATCGTCCGCCAGGACGTGCGCAACGTGCGCGTCATGGCTTCTGGTTCCGCACCTGCGAAACAATTCAACAACGAATGGATGACGGTCACCGGAAACACCATAGGGCCGGAACTCGGCCTCGGCCACCCGCTCGGCAATGCCATCGATGCACCCGTCATGATCCTCAAAAGCTGCATCGGCAACCGCGCCATCAGTTTCGACCTGCTACCGCCGGGAGCCGAAGGATATGCCGGAAACCTCGAAACGCCGAGGAAGCCAAAGGAAGGAACAGAGTGGTATGCAGGTGTTCAATACGATGGCGATGCTCGGGCGGCCCTCGATGTCCTGGCGGATCTCAAAACATACTATCCTGAGGCGACCAAGTATGAGGTCACAGGATTTTTCTTTTGGCAGGGCGAGAAGGATTGCGGCAAGGCGGAATGGGCGGATGCCTATGAAAAGAATCTCGTCCAATACATCAAGGCACTGCGCAAGGACTTCGAAGCCCCTAACGCAAAATTCGTGCTCGCCACCCTCGGCGAACACACCAAGGGCTGCGGCAACAAGATCTTCGATGCCCACATGGCCGTTGACGGCAAGGATGGCAAATATTCCGAGTTCAAGGGCAACGTGGCCACCGTCTATTCCAACCCCCTGTCGATGGGCGGCAGCGGCAACGGACACTACGGCGGCAACGCGCAAACCTATATGAACGTCGGCGAGGCCATGGGCCAGGCAATGGTGGAACTATTGAAGTAATAAGAATGATAGATAACCCAAAAAAACCAGCATTCACACTACCATGAAAATGAAACCACACCAGCACCTCTCCCCTCACAACATGCTCCTTGCTGTGGTCATGGGCCTGCTTCTAACAGACGCCCAGTCCAAAACATGGACCAGTGCGGACGGAGCAAAGACCTTCGAAGGTGAACTCAAATCCTACGACGCCGAAAAGGGATTGGTTACCGTGACCCTTGCCAACGGCAAGCCGATGAACTTCTCTGACAAGATTCTCGCGCCAGGCGACATCGCCTACATCAAGGAATATGGAACTAAGCTGGCGGCGCCGGCGACACCCGTCGCAAACGTCAAAGACCTCCCGGAGGTTTGGCCTCCCGCGGACGAGAAACCCTATAACGGCAAGAAATTGGAGTCTGAGTTCACTTCGGATTTGAAATCTCTCAAAGAGCAAATATCCCGCGCGCTGCCCAAGGTCGGTGCCAAGGCCGTGGCGGATCTTGAAAGCGCATCAAAGGCACGCGCAGAAGCCGAGGCCAAGGCTGACGCCGCGCAAAAGGATCTCGGCCAGATTGGCGGCGGGAAGGCAATGATCGACCACGCCAAGGGCAAGTGGATTGGAGGCGCGAATAAAAACATCGCAGCGGCTCAGGTGGCGCTGAAAAACGCCAAAACCCCGGCGGAAAAGGAGGCCGCCCAAAATCAACTCGCCGCCGCGCAGAAAAACCTCGCCGAGGGCGAGGCGGCCCTCAAGGAGCGCACGGCGGCCTATGAAGCAGCCAAGGCCAAGGAACCCGAGCTCAAGCGAGCTCACGAAGAGGCCCAGGCCGCGCTGGCTAAGGCGCAAGCCCGCGAGTCCGAATCCGCCAAAAACCAGATCGGATCCATGAATTCCTTTCTCGCCAGCGATGCTCTCGACGGGAAGCTTGCCAAGGCCTATGTGCTCACTGCAGCCACCCCGGATGGACTCGCCGATTTCGCCGGGAAAAGCTCTGAGAACGTCGCAGTGGTCGAGCAACTTTTTGCCAATGAGGCCTTGATGATGGAGATGATGGAGGCTGGTGGTGCCAGCTTCGGTCAGTTCGGCGAGGCGATGAAGATTTTTTCCTTCATCCAGAAAGTCAGCCCACAGGCGAAGGACGGTGTGTTGCGCCGCCTCGCACTGGCGACCAGCCTCGAGCACGCCCGCCCGATTGTTCAGAGCAACTGCGCCAGCATTCCAAACCAATCCCCCAATGTGCATCCTGTAAAACGCTATCTGCATTACGAGAAGGCATACCTGGGCGGCGAACTGGATCCCGCATTCAAGAGTTTAACCACTTGGGAGATGCGCCATGTGGTGAACTGCGATGCGCCCGATGAAGTCCTCAGTTGGGGGCGTGAAATGCTCCGCACCTATCGCCCGGATCACATGTCGGGCGACTATGGCTGGCGCTATGTTTCCAGCGTCAAGAGCGAGGTGCCCTATGGTTCGCAGAACGTGCAGTATGACGATCCTTCCAATCACCAATACCAGAACATCATCCGCAATGGCGGGGTCTGCGGACGCCGTGCGTTTTTTGGCCGCTTCATCCTGCGCTCCTTCGGGATCCCGACCTGGGGCGTCACCCAGAAAGCGCATGCCGCCCTCAGCCACTGGACACCGAAAGGCTGGGTGGTCAACCTCGGAGCAGGCTTCCCTTTCAGTTGGTGAGACAAGGACGAAGCGCATCTCTCCGGATCCGAGTTCCTGCTGAAAACCCAGGCCCGCGCCCATACCAAGGAGCACATCAAAATCGTGCGCGCGGAAATGGTCGGCCGCATTCTCGGCGAACCGGTTTACAGCGAACGCCGCAATGTGCAGGGTGGTTTCTGGAGCACTACCGCCATCTATCTGTCACGCACAATAGCCGCAAGCGCCGCCGTCCTCGGGCCGCTCGGAGAGGAACTCGGAGAGGCCAACGAGAGCGAGCAGAAACTCGAGTCCGCAGCCGCCGCCAAGGCCGATCGTGAAATCCACGAAAAAGACGGAGGAATCAGCATCCCTGCCGTCGCGCACGAAGCGGCATCCGGCAAATCGGCCACGATGCGCTCGTTCACAGGCGGCATGCAAATCCACGCCTTCGGCGGCTTCAAGACGGAATACAAAATCAAGGCCCCAAGATCCGGGAATTACCTTCTAACCGCCAAAGTTGCCACGGCTCAGACCGGCCAGAAGTTCCTGTTCACCGTGAACGATGCGCAGCCCGTTGAGCAAGCTGCGCCCTATACCCTCGGTGTCTGGCAAACTACCGAAGCTGTCCCGGTCACGCTCAAAAGTGGATCCAATACCCTGCAGTTCGAAATCGCCACAGGCAGCCGTGGCGTCACCTTCAAGGAATTCACCCTCACCCCGACGAAGTAAACCCTTTAGGCTCCGCCATACTGATCGAATCCTCGACATGAAGTTTGCCACGACTCTGACCCTCTGCGCCCTGATTTCGGGCAATGCATTCGCTGTTCCTCCACCGACTCCGCACGGTTCGGTGCCTGCCGAGCGCCAGCTCAAGTGGCAGGAACTGGAGGTGTATGTCTTCTGCTGTTTCACGGCCAATACCTCAACCGACAAAGAGTGAGGGTATGGCGACGAGAAGCCGGAAATTTTCAATCCGAGCGGGTTTGATGCCAACCTCCTGGCCTATCCTGTAAGCTTGTGCGTCAAAAAACTTTCTCTTTATTTGAACGAATGGAATGGCCGAGTTGGCTGACTGATCGAAATTCGATTTCGATACTGGCGATGGGCCATGGCATTTGGCTTCACACTTTTCCGCCCGCTTCGTGAGTTTCTGGCAAGTGCGGATGGGCGGCATAGGAATGAGCGAAAATTTATTGCCTGGAGTGAATTCCAGGGGCAGCGAGGAGCCAGCAGGCAAGCTCTATCGGAAACCACTCAAAATCGAGGAAATCCTATTTTTGCTTTTCCCGGCGGACGATTCCAGATAGCAGTGTAGCGAACACTTTCACATCACCATGGACATTCTCGGATTCATTAAAGGCGAACTGCTCGAAATCATCGAATTCAATGACGACTCGCGCGACACTTTGTCGTGGCGGTTTCCCGATGACGACAAGGAGATCAAAAACGGCGCGCAACTCATCGTTCGCGAAAGCCAAGCCGCGCAGTTTGTCTATCTCGGCCAATACGGCGATTGTTTCAGTCCCGGAAAACACTCGCTCGTCACCGACAACATCCCAGTCCTGTCGACCCTCAAGGGTTGGAAATACGGCTTTCAATCACCGTTCAAGGCGGATATCTATTATGTCACCACGCGGTTGTTCACCGGCAACAAATGGGGCACCGCCAACCCGGTGATGATGCGCGACAAGGACTTCGGCGTGGTCCGCCTGCGCTCCTTCGGCACCTTCGATTTCAGGATCGTCAACCCGCCGGTCTTTCTCAAGGAAGTCGCCGGCACCGACCACCATTTCCGCTTGGATGAATTCGCCGACACCATGCGTTCCCGCATCGTCAGCGTGTTCAGCGAGGCGCTCGCCTCCTGCGGAGTGCCCGCGCTCGATGTTGCCATGCGATACACCGAACTCGGCGAGGCCTTGCTGCCGCTGATCAACCCACAGGTCACGGCGAAATACGGCATCGAGATCACCAGTTTCCTAGTTGAAAACGTGTCCGTCCCACCTGAAGTCGAAGCCGCGCTCGACAAGCGTTCGAGCATGTCGGCGATTGGAAATCTCAATGACTATGTGAAATTCCAGTTGGCCGAATCCATGACCAAGGGTGGCGGCGATTCCGCAGCCGCGATGCCCGCCCAAATGGCCATGGGCTTCGGCCTCGCTCAGGAAATGTTGAAATCCGCACAGGCCGCTTCCCAAAGCCCACCGCCGCTGACGGGTGCTGCCACCGGGATGCCCGAGTTGCTATCGCCCGCTCAAGCCGCCCAAGCACTGGGTGTTAGCGAGGCCGACGTCATCGCATCACTCGATGCGGGTGATCTCAAGGGCAAGAAAATCGGCTCCTCATGGCGGATCACCAAAACCGCCCTCGATTCCTTCCTCGCCGAGTAACCACCATGGCCGAAGTCAGCGCACTGCGGAAACATCCCTGCACGGAATGCGGCGGGGACGCGGAATGGGACGCATCGAAAAAAGCCCTCGCCTGCCCGTTTTGCGGAACCATTCTGCCATGGACCGACGGTGAAACCGCGTTCGGAGCCGCCATCGTCGAACACGCCCTAGAAACCGCGCTCGCCGCCGCCCCCGCTGAAGCGCACTCCGCGGGTGATGAGAAAAAATCCGTCAAATGCGAGAGCTGCCGCGCCATCAGCATGTTCGACGCCGATCGCGCCGCGCAGCGCTGTGATTTCTGTGGATCGCCGGCCATCGTGCCTCTGGAAAACCAGTCCGACACCATCACTCCGGAAAGTCTTCTACCGGCGGCCATCGCGAACACCCAGGTCCGCGACCAACTCCGTGAATGGTACCGCAGCCGCTGGTGGGCCCCTAACAAACTCAAAAGCGCCGCTCTCACTGACACCTTGCATGGCATCTATCTGCCATACTGGACTTTCGACGCCCAAGTGGATGCAGATTGGACCGCAGAATCCGGATATTATTACTACGTCACCGAGACCTACCGTGATTCCAACGGCAAAACCCAAAGCCGTCAGGTGCGCCACACCCGCTGGGAAGATAGCGCGGGCAGCCTTTCGCATTTCTTTGATGATGATGCCGTCCCGGGAACCGTCGGCGTCCACAACACCCTGCTTCGCAAGGTCGAGCCATTTCCCACCACAACCGATCTCAAGCCCTACGATCCGGCATACGTTCGTGGTTGGACGGTCGAATGCTATCAGGTGGATCTGCTTCAAGCCTCGGCCACCAGCCAACAGCAGATGGACGCCGTGATCGAACAGCTGTGCGCGCGGGAGGTTCCCGGCGACACCCACCGCAACTTGAGCGTCTCCTCCGTCTATCAGGATCGCACCTTCAAACACATTCTGGTCCCCGTCTGGCTGACCACCTACACCTACGGAGCGAAGTCCTATCAGGTGGTCGTCAACGGCTACACAGGAAAAATGGCCGGTGAGCATCCCTTGAGCTGGGTGAAGATCACCTTCGCCGTGCTCGCCGCTATTCTGATCGCGGCTATTCTCATCCTGCTCTTCAATCGCTGATGCCGCAAAACATCAAGACGTGTCAAAGCGATTGCTGGACCTTGGCGACGGCCGCTGGATAGAGCCGGTGCTCGACGACTTGGATCCGGGCATGCAGCGTTTCCGCCGTGTCTCCGGGCAGGACGGGAACGCTTTCTTGAAGAATGATCGGGCCGGTATCCATGCCTTCATCGACGAAATGCACGGTGCATCCGGACTCGGACGCGCCGGCATCGAGCGCCTGCTTCCAAGATTCAAGCCCCGGAAACGCAGGCAACAGCGCGGGGTGAATGTTGAGGATGCGGTTCGGAAAAGCATCCAGCAGCGGCCGCTTCACGAGACGCAGGAAGCCGGCGAGACAAACCAGCTCAACGCCTGCCCTCTTCAGCCGCTCGGCGGTTTCAAGCTGCGCTTCCTCGGGGAATTTTGTTTTAAACCCGCGACAATCGATCACGCCGGTTTCAATGCCACGTTTGCGGGCGCGCTCGAGAATGAGCGCATCCGGATTATCCGAAAGCACCAGCGCGATCCGCGCATCCAGCGTGCCCGCGTCGATCGCATCGAGGATCGCCTGCATATTGGAACCTGAACCTGAGCCGAGAACGCCGAGAACCATGCGCTTGGTGTAATGCGGGAAGCGGCAGGCGGAAAGCGAAATGCACCATGCTTGGCGCATCAAATTCCCTGAAATGACAGAATCGAAACGCGGAGGGGCAGAGGACGCAGAGAAAAACGCTGAGTTTTTAACATTCGATATAGAAAGGTCATGAAAATCCTCCCCTTTATCTTTACGATGAA
>CAYRLT010000676.1:0-1570 GCA_964425095.1 uncultured Luteolibacter sp. | reverse complement strand
GAAGAGCTGATCCGCCAATGCCGGATCAAAGCCGATGCCGCTGTCCCTGATCTCGAAGCCGAGCCGCTGGTTTTCCGCCCACATGCGGGTGTGGACGCCGCCGCTGAGGGTGAATTTGATGGCGTTGGCGACGAGATTCATGAGCACTTGGCGGATACGGATGAGATCGCCGGCGACGACTGCCGGGACGGAGGGCGTGCTCTCCCACGTGAGCGCGAGTCCTTTGGCCCGAGCTTGGTGGAGGTGGAGTTCCATGGTTTCGGTGACGAGGGCGCAGGGATCGAAGTCGATGGTTTCGATCCGGATGGCGCCGCTTTCGATCCGGGAGAAATCGAGCACGTCGTTGATGATGTGAAGCAGGATATCACTGCTGTGGCGGATGGCTTTGAGGTGGTCGTGCTGGAGCGGGGAAAGCGGGGTTTCCAGCAGCAGGTCGGTGAATCCGATGACGCCGTTGAGCGGGGTGCGAATCTCATGGCTCATCGTCGCGAGGAAGAGCGATTTGGCCTCGTTGGCGCGTTCGGCGATTTCCTTGGCCTCGCGGCGGTCGTCTTCCGCCTTGCGGCGTGCGACGAATTGGCCCATCTGGCTGCCGGCATCGGCAAAAGTCTGAGACAGTGCTTCGTCGGGTTCTTCAAGATCCGGGCCGAAGAACTCGAAAACGCCGACGATTTCATGGTTGGAGACGATGGGAAAAGCGAAGGCGCCGCGAAACCGATGGGTGGCGGCGAGCGCGGAACGCGGCCATTCCGGAAAGGCTCCGAGACCCTCGATCCAGACGGGTTTCCCGGATTGCCAGACCAACCCGGGAAAGAACCGGCCACAGGGAACATCCATGCTCCGCGACATTTCGACAAACGCCGGGAAGTCCTCTTCCGGACGATGCCACAGCTCCAGCAACCGCATCGAATCCACGCCGGAGCCGCGCATCCAGAGCATCGCCACCGAGCCCTCAAGATGTCCGCAGAGCCTTTGCAGGAGGCACGCTCCCGCTTGGCGGATCGACCGCTCCGAAGCGAGAATCTCTGATATGTCGTGCTGGATCGCGCGTCGACGGTCATCGGCACGCTGGCGGGTGACGTCCCTCTCGACCGCCATGAAATTGACCAATCGGCCCTCGGTGTCGCGGATCGGTTGGATTTCCAGTGAGAGCCAATAGGTGCTGCCATCCCTGCGGTAGTTGAGAATTTCAGTGCGGATTCCCTGCTCTGCCAGAAGGGCCTCGCGGATGAGTCTGACCGTCGCGGGGTCGGTCTTGGGCCCCTGCAGGATGGCACCGGGTTTGGCACCGCGGACTTCGTCCATGCCATAGCCGGTGATTCGGACAAAGGCTTCGTTGACCCATTCGATGCGGCCGTAGGGGTCGGTGACGACTACGGCGTTGTCGGTGCGGGCGGCGACGAGGGCGAGCTTGCGGGACTCCCGATCCTGTTCCAAGAGGCGCTCGTTGGCCTCGCGGAGTTTGGCGCGTTCTCCGGTCAGCGAATTTGCCAAGGACTTGAGCTCCACCACGGCGGTCCGTTGGTGTTGGACGAGTTGCAGCAGGTCGAAGATCGGGTCATGCACCGCA
>CAYRLT010000675.1:0-8841 GCA_964425095.1 uncultured Luteolibacter sp. | reverse complement strand
CGCGTTTCCGGCAGTCCATGCATCCGCTGTGGCCGGGGTAGGGGGCGGTATTGTTTGTGGGAACAGGAGTGTCCCCACTTCTTATGGGGATCTCATGCCAGTCCGCTGCGTTGTGACGGGGCGGTTTTGGTGGCAGGGGTGAGGTGGCCGACGACCAGGCCGGCGGTGAGGCCGGAGGCGAAGCCGAAGATGTGGCCGAGCACGTCGGTGTTTCCGCCTGGGGTTCCGCCGCCGAGCCAGCCGAGGAGGATGATGCCGGCGAGCACGGGGGCGAGGGTTTTCGCCCAAGGCAGGCGGAAGCGGTTGCGCAGCATGGCGGCGAATCCGAGCCCGGAGAGAATGCCGAGCGCGCCGAATACGGCGGTGGAGGAGCCGATCGATACGAAGGGCTCCGGCCAAGTGAGGGCGGAGGTGAGTGTGTTGCCGATGGTGCCGCAGACGAGGATCAAGGCCCAAGCGCGCAGCGGGCCGATCGAGCGGGCGACGAGTGTGCCGAAGAACATGCCGCTGAGGAGATTTCCCATGAGGTGGGAGGCATCGGCGTGGAAGAAGAGCGCGGTGAAGGGCCGCCACCATTCGTGGTTTGTGATCAGGGCGATGCTTGAGGATGCGGCGCGGGCGGTCAGCCAAGGTGTGGAGTTTTGAAAGCCATAGATCACGATCAAAGTCAGCGCCCAGAGGCTGTAAACGCCCCAGCCGGCGGGGAATGGGAAAGCCGCGGAAGTGACGTCATCAGTCGGAATGGGGGCGGATTGTTGTTGTTCGGCCGCGTAATCCGCGAGTTCGCGCGCGATGGCTAGGGCGGCCTCCACTTCGGCGTGCAGGGTGTAGCCGCCGTGATCCGTCGGGCCGGCGACCCAGCAGGGTTGGCGCATTGCGAGAATGACGAGGCCGTGTTCTTGCGCTTCGGTTAGCGTTGGGTAGTTGCCGACCTCAACGAGGCTTTCCCATTCGCTGGCATTGGATTCATCGCTGTCGCTCATGGGGATTTCCGGGCGCGATGGCGGATTTTCGCCACGCTGGTTAGCATCGGTGGATTCGATGATTCGTCAACCCGCGGTCTGTCAGAAGGTTTTCCGGAGGTGGGAGGGTAGGATGTTGAGTTGCTCGCGGTATTTGGCGACGGTGCGGCGAGCGACGGTGACGCCTTGTTTGGCGAGTGCCTTCATGAGTGATTCGTCGGAGAGCGGTTTGGTGGGATTCTCGGCGGCGACGAGTTGTTGAATCGCCTCGCGCACGCCGGCGTTGGAAACATCGGCTCCGCCTTCGGTTTGGTAGCCGGTGGCGAAGAATGCGCGCATTTCCATCAACCCTTGTGGGGTATGGATGTATTTTCCGGCGACCGCGCGCGAGACGGTGGTGGCGTGCATTCCGAGGGCGTCGGCGATGTCGTTCATGGTCAGTGGCCTGAGGTGGCGTGAGCCTTTTTTGAAAAACTCTTGTTGGCGGTCGATGAGTTGGTGGGCGATGGCGAGGATGGTTTCCTGGCGCAGTGAGATCGAGCGGATCAGGCTGCGGCCATCGCGGATTTGGTCGCGGAGGAATTGGCGGGCTTTGGCGTCCACGCCGTCTTTGCCGATCATGTCTTTGTAGAAATCATTGATGCGGAGGTTGGGCAAGTGCTCGCCGGTAAGGCGGGCTTCCAAGAGGCCGTCGTCATTGCGCTCGATGATGACATCGGGAAGGACGTAGGGGTTTCCGGTGGGGTCAAAATCGCCGCCGGGATTGGGGGTGAGTCGGCCGATGCGTGACGCGGCCTCCGCCACGCGCTCGACGCTGGTGCCGAGGGCTTTAGCGATGCGCGGGTGGTGCTTGCGGGCGAGATCTTCGAGGTGATCGCGGACGATTTTGTATTCGATGGTGTCTTGGCCGCTTTGGCGGTCGAGTTGCAGCAACAGCGATTCCGGGATGCCGGATGCGCCGATGCCTGCGGGATCGAAGGATTGGATGAGAATGAGGGCGGTTTTCAGGTGTGTGGGCTTGATCGTCAGTCGGATGCCGAGTTCTCGGGCGGGAAGATCGAGATACCCGCGGCTGTCAAGATTTCCGAGGATCGCTTGTGCCGCCTCGCGTATTTCCAGCTCGACCATCGATAAGTCGAGCTGTTGCTGTAAATGCTGCTGCAAGGTCATCGGCGCGACGATTGAATCGTAGATCCGTTGGCGGCGTTCCTCGTCATCATTGGTCCATGGCGAGGACTTGCCTTCCATGATCGTGCGGTCTCGCCAGTCGTCGTCGGTGTCGTTGAGGTATTCCAACGAATCGGCTTCCTCGGGATCGGAGCCGTCCTCGTCGAGCGAGATCGACTCGGTCACATCTTCCAACACTGGATTGAGTTCCAGGGCTTGGGTGATGATTTGCGAGAGCTCCATGGTCCCCGCCTGCAGGATCTCGAGGCTCTTGCGCATCTGCGGCGCGAGCGTCTGCTGCTGGGAGAGAGACTGATGGAGCGAGAAGTCGGACATGATCGGCAAGTCGCTTGCCGGTATGACACTAAACAGACAGGAGGATTTTTAAAGCAAAAAACGTGCCAGAATTTGAACATTTTTCCTCCCGCCGGGGAAAGGGGCGTGCCGAATCACTTCCTATCGCGCATGCGAATCCGGAGAATCGCGTCCTCAATGGCAAATCTCCGCAGTTTATTCCAGTTGGCGCGGTCATAATCTTCTGGAGAGCTTCGAAGCGATTCAAGGAACGGAAGCAGATCAACTTCTCCCTGACGACTCATGACGCGAATGGCATGCAAGCGAACATTCACATTCGTGTAGGTGCCATTTGTGGCCACTGCCATCAGCTGGTCCGCGGGCATTGCGCTGCCCCGTATTACATCCAAGAGCGTGTTGATGTTATTCTTTGGGACGCCCGGTGGCTCGGCGTCCGCTTTGGCTTCTAAAGCCGCGATGAGTCGGGCATCACCGAGAAGTTCGAGTTCTCTGCGGGATTCACCAGAACTCGAAGTCTGCTTCCGAATGCCGTCCAAATACAGATTGTATTTTTCGAGGAGAAACGCACGTCCTTCGGATTCGCCCATCCGGACTAAAGCGGCAGCGACCTCACAGCGGGTTCCCTCGCCAAGCTGCTCATTGGTCAGGGAGTCTTGCGGGATCGGTTTGCTCGTGCCAAGCCCAGTTCTGCGATGGCGCTAACCACGGCTTCTCGCTTCCAGTGATCGAGGTCGGTGGGCTTCAGTAGCAATTCCAAAAGTTCGTGAGACTCGCCGTCGCGAAACTGTTTCACGCCTTCCACCGCGCATCCTACGGTTTTCATGGAATGCAGGTTGAACTCCCCGTCCGCCTTCACCGCATCGCGAAGCCAACGCCGCAAAGTAGGGAGAACAAATGGATCACCGATCGCGATAAGGGCCCCCGCTACCTGCGTATGAATTTCATCCTGATTCATTTCTCGTAAATGTTCAGGACGTAGTAACCGCTCACCGGTTCCATCTCCGCCTCATCGCGAAATAGGCGGGCATCGAATACCTGGAAGCTGTTGGTGAACTTGCTGACAAGCTCCACGGCACGTTTTGAACAAACCATCCAGCCACGATAGAAGTGAAGCAAGTCGGTCAGCTTTGGGCGACGTTGAAGGATCAGGGCATAATCACAATGATCTAAATCCTGAACAAGTGGGACATGGTCGAGCAACGAACTCTCGTCGACTTCGCCGGCGCGGTAAGAGCATATATCATTACCTCTTGAGGCCTGATGAAGTTCATAGAAGAAACGCTGAGATCTCGGTTTACGAAGAGAAAACAGCGGGCGGACATCGTCGGAATCGTGCCGCGCAAAGTAGATGCGCCGCTCTAATGCCCATTTCTGGTTTCGCTTGCGAATCTTCTCGAACGCAGCGTCGATCGTATCTTCGGTTGAATCGATCACTAATTGAGGAGACTCCCAGCTCCATTCACACAACTTCTCAAGATCGTTTGGGTTCTCGCAGTCGAAGTCGTGCAAATCCGCGTAGCCAAACATGAAGATCGAGATTGCTCCGGGGGCGCTGTTGTATTCGATGTAAAGAATAGGCATATCCGATGGGGCTTCGGCAGTCTGAATTCTGATCCAATCTTCCAACCTGCGAGCAGTTGACTGGGACATTTTTTGGGCAGTTTTATTCTCCGATTACTCGCTTTTATTGTGCATCTCCGACCGGTCGGAGATGCAGGTGAAAGGCGACCCGGAGGGGTGTGTAGCCGGGCAGGGATTTCATGGTTAGGTTTTACACCTGTTGTGATGGCGAACCAAGTTGATATTTAGTGGGGCGTGGCTTGTTAGTCGAGATTGAGTGGACTTGGTTGGTGCCTGAGCAACAGAGGATCGGAACTTTGCGCGCAACTCTTCCAGAAAATAAGGATGCTTCTCAACGAGCTAGATAAAATTCGCTCCGTGAGCACAATTAAGCTCACTTAGATGCATATGCATTTGGCAAACGGTCTAAGGAGCGGCGAAACGTGTTCGCCGTGAGGATGAAGTGCCGATGAAAAGCCCTTCATGGCTGCAAATCGGCTCCACATCCGCAAGGGCGGACACGTTCCGCCCCTCCTTGATCGCCCATGGGAGGATTCTTCGAGTCTAGGCTAACTTTTTTGTCCCGCACCCAAGCTTTCCCACCGCCAGCCAGCCAGCCTGCTGGCGGTGGTCCGGGGATCCTTCGACGCAGCAGGCTGCGTGACCAAAGCGGCAGCAGGCTGCGCGCAGTCCAAGATGGGAATCGTTCAATCCACGTCGGTGCGGAAGGGGGAGGCGGGGAGACCTTCCTGATTGAAGAGGTTCACATCGGGAACATTCACCCAGCCATAGCGGGCGGCTTTCGGATCGGCCACGCCGTCGGCGGAGACGACGACGGTGGAGCCTTGGATTTTTGCCTGCGCGGGCACGAATTTCTTGTCCTCGCCGGCAATCGTGAAGCCTTTGAGTTCACCGTCTTTCGCGATCAGTCCGCCACCGACGTGCTTGAAACTGAGGATGATTTTTCCATCTTTGGCGGTCATCGAGTCATAGAGGGGACCGGAGTATTCGATCTTTTCTCCATAGGTCAGCGCACGTGCGGCGAGTGCTAGGCGCTGGCCGACCGGTTCTTTTTTTGACGGGTGAATGTTGGTGGCGTCTCCCACATCCGTGGTCACGGCCATGGCGGTGTTTTTTGCCTTTGCGAGCGTGAGAAATTGAGCCTCGCGGATTTCAGGCGGCTGACCGTTGAAGGGTGCGATCTGGACGAAGAGGAACGGGAAATCTCCTTGTTTCCAGCGGCCCCGCCAGTCGGCGATCATGGCTGGGAAAAGCGTGCGATATTGTTTCGACTGCTTCGCATTCGACTCGCCCTGATACCAAATGGCGCCCTTGATGCCGTAGGGGATGATCGGGGCGATCATGCCGTTGTAGAGGCTGGTGGGATAGCCCTGTCCGCCATCGGGTGTTGGCGGGGCTTTCGGCTGTGGGCTGGGTGGCGCGGGTTTCGGCGGCAGCGGTTGGCCGGCTTTCTTCGCTTGTGCGGCGGCCTCGGTCCAGGATTTCAGGGCTTCCTGATTGGCTTTGCCGACGGTTTCATTCCATTCCTTTAGCTTGGTATTAAACTCTTCCACCTTCCCCGCGTGGGCGGCGACATCGGCATCATAAGTGGCAAGCTTTTTGGTGACGGCATCGGCGTATTCTTTCAGTTCGGGATCGGTTCCGAATCCTTCCAAGCTCGTCCAAGCTTGGGCAGAGGTGCCACCCCAAGAGGTATGGATCATGCCGACGGGCACGCCGAGTTTCTGGTGAAGATCACGGGCGAAAAAGTAACCGACACCGGAGAATCCGTTGACCGTTTGTGGTGAGCACTCGACCCAGCTTCCGACGGCTTCCGCCAGCGGCTTGACGGAAGTGGTTTTCTTCACCGTGAACATCCGGATCTTCGGGTAGTTGGCCTTCGGGCCTTCTTCCTTGGCGTTGTGAGACTGGGCGAACTTCCATTCCATATTCGACTGCCCGGAGCAAACCCAGACCTCGCCGACGAGGAGGTTGTTGATGGTCACGGCGTTGTCGCCGGTGATCTTCATCGTGAGGGGGTCACCTTCTTTGAGCGGCTTCAGACTCACGCTCCATTTGCCATCGGCGGCGGTGGTGCTGACTTTCTGACTGTCGATTTCGACGGTCACCTTCTCGCCATCGCGGGCCGTGCCCCAGACGGGAACCGCTTGGCCGCGTTGCAGAACCGCGCCGTCGGTAAACAGCGGGTTGGGTTTCACATCGGCGTGCAGCGTGTTGGAAATGACCGCCACAATCGCGAGCGCCGACAGGGTGGGAAACGTTTTTAGGCTCATGGTGGTTCTATACGGGGCGTTTTCGGGATTTTATCAAGCAATGGGAATCGCTAATGATTCCTCATGGAATGTTATGACTGGGATCACCGCTTTCATTTCTCTAGCAAGCTTCGTTTTTCAGGCGGAAAGCGAGGAACATTTTGAGTTTTCCGTAGCTGATTTTGCCGTCGAGTTTTTCATGGATAGGCGAGAGCGCGAGTCCATCATGTCCGACGACGGCGGCTTGCATTTCCTCTTCCTCGGAGAGGGTGTAGAAGGTGCGGGGTTCGAGTTTTTCGCCACCTTCGATGGCGCGGGCGATGTGGCTCTCGATGGTGCTGATGCTGAGGCCGCGCTCTTTGGCGATGCCCTCGATCGAGATGCCGACGCGGAAACGTTCGAGGGTGGCCAAGGCGGTTCCGTTGAGGGCTCCTTCCGCCTGCATTTTGCGGGCGGGAGCGGCGGCGGGCTTGAGCGTGGTGAAAGTCTGGCGGGGATGCTCGGTGATCCACGTGGTGATCGCGTCAATGATGGGTGCACCGAATTCGGCGAGTTTCTTTTCTCCCACGCCGGGGATGTTCAGCAGGGCGGCGGGTTGGGTCGGGTAATCGCGGGCCATGTGGCGGAGGGAGACATCCGAGAACACGACGTAGGCCGGTACATCCCGGGCATCGGCGATGTCCTTGCGCACGGCGCGGAGAACCGCGAAGAGTCCTTCGTCGCATGGAATGTCCCCGGCTTTCGCCACGGCGGTGGCGCTGGTGGAATCCGCGCGGGCCGCCGCGGGCGGGCGGGTGAGAGTGAAACTGCGGCCGTCTTTGAGGGCGGTGAGTCCGTCGTTGGTGAGAGAGATGGTTGAAAATCCATCCTGCGATTGGCAGAGCAGGCCGGATTTCAGGAGTTGTCGCCCGAGGGCGACCCATTCGGCACGCGGAGTTTCGCTGCCGATGCCGTAGGTGCTGAGGGTTTCATGTTTCCAACGGCGGATTTTCTCGGTGTTTCCGCCTGCGATGACATCGGCCATGTGTTGCAAGCCGGTGGTGAATCCGCTGTGTTGGCGAATCCGAAACGCGCAACTGAGGAGCTTCCGGCAATCGAGCGTCGCATCGTAACTTTCACGCGGCGTCAGGCAGGAATCGCAGCCGCCGCAATTGTCGTGTGGCCAGTTCTCACCGAAATATTCTAGCAGATGCGAGCGTCGGCAGCCATCGTCTTCGGCGTAGCCGGTCATCTGGTCGAGTTGCGCTTGGGCGACCGCACGGGCCTGTTCGTCGCTGATTTCATCAAGGAAACGCAGTTGTTTCATCACATCGCCGCGGGAATAAAGCAGCAGGCAATCCGCTGGCAGGCCATCGCGGCCGGCGCGTCCGGTTTCCTGATAGTAGCCCTCGACGTTTTTCGGCAAATCCGCATGGATGACCCAGCGCACGTTCGGTTTATTGATACCCATGCCGAAGGCGACGGTGGCGCAGACGACGCGGGCCTCATCGCGCAGAAAGGCATCCTGATTGCGCGAGCGCTCGGCGGCTTCCATTCCGGCGTGATAGGCGAGCGCGGAAATCCCTTCCGCGCGGAGGGCGGCGGCCAGCGCCTCGGTGGATTTGCGCGACTGGCAATAGACGATGCCGGAATCCTGCGGGCGAGCGGAGGCGAATTCCCACACTTGGCGAACTGCTTTCTCTTTCGGGATCACGCGGTAGCTGAGATTCGGCCGATTGAAGCTGGAGATGAAAACCTGGGGATCCGCGAGCCGAAGTTGTGTGATGATGTCTTCGCGCACTCGCGGTGTAGCGGTTGCGGTGAGCGCCAGAAACGGAGTGCCGGGAAAGCGCTCGCGAAGGGTCGCGAGTTGGCGGTATTCCGGGCGGAAATCGTGGCCCCACTCGCTGATGCAGTGGGCCTCATCCACGGCGATCGCCCGCACATTCCAGCTGGCGAGTTTGCGGGGGAAATCTCCGGCGAGCAGGCGTTCAGGCGCGACGTAGAGGAGTTGGTATTCGCCTTGATCGAGGCCCGTCTGGCGCGCGCGCATTTCGGCCGCATCGAGTGTGGAGTTCAGATACGTCGCGGCGACGCCGGCCGCCTCCAATTGATCGACTTGGTCTTTCATCAGCGCGATCAACGGAGAAACCACCACCGTCAGCCCATCGCGCACCAAGGCGGGCAATTGGTAGCAAAGGCTTTTGCCGGCCCCGGTCGGGAGGATGGCCACGGTGTCGAGCCCGGCCAAGCTGGCGGCCATGATTTCCTGCTGGAGCGGGCGGAAATCATCGTAACCGAAGATTTGTTTGAGGAGCGCGGGCAGCCGTTCGGTGAGGTTGGGCGGAGCAAGAGTGGTCATGATGAGGGACGATGCGATGCGATGCGGAAAAGGCAGTAACAGGAATTTAAATGCAGGTCAAATGAACAGTTTTTGTTTTTTGTGAGAGTCGGTGAAGGGTGAAAAATCAAGGAGCGGCGGAACGTGTCCGCCGATGTCCATGAAAAGCCAATGAGATGAGTGTAGCGCTTTTCATGGTCATCTCATGGTCAGGGCGAACGCGTTTCGCCCCTCCGGAGCGGCG
>CAYRLT010000674.1:0-7010 GCA_964425095.1 uncultured Luteolibacter sp. | reverse complement strand
TCAGGTTTCCGCGTTTTCACAGCCAAATCATGCGGATTATTGAAAGGCCGATGTGGTTTCGGCGTTATTAGATACGGTTTTCCGACTGTCCTCGCATCATCGGGAATGTCGCTTCCTTCGAACTGCCCGATACTTGATTCCCAAAAACGCAATGCAATCGCTGATTCGAATTCCCGCCTTCGCCGCCTTTCTTGCCGCCGGGCTGATCGAGTCTGCGAGCCTCTCGGCCAAACCCGCCGCCCCCATCCCTTCCATAGCCGACAACTCACCCCCAGCTGACCAACGCCAAACATCTCCCGGCCACACCACGTATCACATCGATTCCACCAAAGGCGATGATGCGAATTCTGGCATGGCACGCGATCAAGCATGGCGCAGCTTTCGTGGTGTCAATCGCCTGCGTCTCGCGGCGGGCGACCGTATTGAGGTCATCGCGCCCGGTTCGTTCGACCACACCTTGATGCTCGCCGGCAGTGGCACGAAGGCGAGACCGATCGAGGTCCGCTTTGCTCCAGGCTCTTATGATTTCTATCCGACCGACGCTTATCGCGAGGCCTATCAGATTTCCAACACCAATGCCGAACCCGAGGGCCGCAAGGCAGTCGGCATTCTGGTGGCTGGCGCGAAACACCTGCGGATTTCCGGCCTGGACGCCGTCATGCACGCGCGAGGAAAAATGATCCACGTCTGCATCGACGCCGCGGAGGATGTGATGATCGACGGCCTCGCTTTCGACTACCATCGGCCTACGGTTTCGGAGTTCCGGGTCACAGCGCTTGGCGAAGGCTTCGCCGATCTTTCGATCCACAAGGACTCTGCCTACGCCATCAAAGACGGAGCGATCATTTGGAAAGGGGAGGGGTGGACGGAAACTACCGGCCTCGCGCAAGAACTCAATCCGGTAACCGGCCGGGTCCAGCGCCGCAAGGACCCCCTGATCGGGCTGAAGTTGGAGGAAATCGCGCCCTTCCAGATACGCGCCCACGGCAAGCACGGCATGAAAGTGGATCATGTCTATCAGATCCGCAATCCCTACCGCGATTGCGCGGGGGTCTTCACTAGGAACAGCCGCGACATCACTTGGAAAAACGTTCACTTCCGCTTCATGCACGGCATGGGTATTGTCAGTCAGTTCACCGAAAACCTTACTTTCGATGCCGTCACCATTGCGCCGGATCAGGCCAGCGGTCGCACCACTGCAGCATGGGCGGATTGCATCCAGGCATCCGGTTGCCGCGGCAAGGTGATGGTGAAAAACTGCATCTTTTCCGGCGCTCACGACGATGCCGTTAATATTCACGGCACTCATCTGCGTGTCGTCGAGCAGTTGCCTGATAGAAAAATCAAATTGCGTTTCATGCATCCGCAGACTTTCGGTTTCGTGGCCTTTCATGCCGGCGACGATGTCGAGTTCGTTCACTGGGATTCGCTAGCCACTTATGGGCCGAACCGCGTGAATAAAGCGGAGTTGTTAACACCCATGGAGATGTTACTCACTTTGGAAAACCCGCTTTCTGAAGACATACGCGAGAACGATGTGCTCGAAAACTTAACATGGACTCCGGAGGTCGAAATCCGCGGCTGCAAGGTTTCCCGCATCCCCACCCGCGGATTTTTGATCACCACGCGGCGTCCGGTGCTCGTCGAGAATAATGAATTCCGCGCCACCAATATGAGCGCCATTCTGATTGAGGACGACGCCGCCGGTTGGTTCGAATCTGGTTGCGTGCGCGACATGATGATCCGCAATAACCACTTCTTGGAGTGCGGAGAACCTGTCGTCCACATCAACCCGCGCAATACCGTGCCGAATTCCGCAGTCCATCAAAACATCCGCATTCAGGACAACGAGTTCATCCTGCGCGGAGCTACCGCCATCAAGGCCCACAGCACCACCAAGCTGAGCATCATCGGCAATAAGATCCACCCGTCCGCCAAGCCCGGCGGATCGCCATTCATCGATACCAGTGGTTGCGCCGAGGTCGTCATTGATCAAAAATAGGTCGCGCCTAAACAACTCCAAGGAAAAGAAAAACGAAGTCTTTAAAAATTCATCCTCAGAACCCTTATCGTCCTCAAAATCTATCGCGAAGGCCTCAACGACTCCTAAAACTGAATTGATCCCACTCATGAAATCCACACGCATCATCGCCGCGCTATGTGCCTTCCTCTCCTTTGCTGCTCAAGCAGCAGAACGGAAACCCAACTTCATTTTCATCATCGCTGATGACCACCGCTGGGATGCCATGGGTGCCGTTCAAAAAGAACATGGTGAAAACGCCCGCTACCCGTGGTTCGAAACCCCCTCATTGGATCGTCTCGCCGCCGGTGGCGTTCGCTTTCGCAATGCCTTCATCACTCACTCGATTTGCTCGCCCGGCCGCGCCGGTTTCCTGACGGGACAATACACCCACGTCAATGGCGTCATGGACAACGACACGCCTTTTCCAGAAAAGTCGATCACCCACGCCACCCTGCTGCGCGATGCCGGTTACCGCACAGCATACTTCGGCAAGTGGCACATGGGCGAACAAAGTGGCCCGCGGCCGGGATTCCAACACTCCGCCAGTTTCATTGGCCAGGGGAAATACATGGACTGCCCGTTTGAAATCAACAGTGTGATGACCCCCACCAAAGGCTGGGTGGACGATGTTACCACCGATCTCGCCATCGACTGGCTCAAGCAAAACAACAGCAAGGAGCAACCCTTCTCCATGGTTATCGGTTTCAAAAGCCCGCACAACAAACGCGGTGCCTTAAATCTCCCCGATCGCCTGCGCAGTCTTTACGAAGGTAAAACCACCCGCCGCACTCCCAACTGCGAGATCGCCGCCGTCTATCACAAACCGCTCACCGAAGAAGACAAAGGCAAGGATCGCGGACTCTCCGCTAACTCCGTCCACCTCGACTACCTTCGCCACATCACGGGCATCGATGAAAACCTCGGCCGATTGCTCGATACCCTCGATTCCCTCAAACTCACCGAAGACACGGTTATCGTTTATTCCAGCGACAACGGCTACTACCTCGGCGAACGCGGGCTCGGCGACAAACGCGCGCTCTACGAGGAAGGCCTGCGCATACCCTATATCGTCAGCTATCCGCGTCTGTTCCCCAAAGGTAAAATCATCGACGACATGGTTCTCAACATCGACCTCGCCCCAACTTGGCTCGACCTCGCAGGACTTCCCGCTCAGCCCGGAATGCACGGCGCAAGCTTTAAGGACGTCGCCCTTGGCAATAAGCCCGCTGGTTGGCGCAACACCTTCCTATCCTATTACAAGAAGGAGCTCGGGGATACGCCTACCTGCGTCGGTGTCCGCACTGCAAACGCCAAACTCATCCACTATCGCGGCCAGCCGGAAATGACCGAAGCCTACGATTTAACAAGCGATCCTTACGAGCTCCACAACCTCGCCAATGACAGAGCGTTCACCGCTCCGCTTCGCGCCGAACTCATTCGCCTCGCGGCGAAAGTCAACTACCCCTTGCCCGCCGAAGTGATCGCGCCCGCGAAACCGTGAAATTGATATTATTTTCCATAACATTCGGATTATCGCCCATGCAGCATCCCGCCTACGCCATTCTGCTCACCGCTGCGCTCGCTCTTTCTCCGTTGCTCCCCGCCGCGGAGATCCATCTCGCGCAAGGCCTGTTAGCAGGTGAGGCATCCGCACGCTCCGTGATTCTCCAAGCTCGGCTCACCTCCAAGCCTGCTCTCACGGATGGCGATGTGCCGGGGGCCAAGGGTGTGGGTCGATTTGAAATCGGGTCTTCACCGGACTTCAAAGATGCCCGCCTCACCCCATGGCTCACGGCGGACGAGGGCGGCGATTTCATTCTTAAAGCACAGATCGATGGCTTGAGCCCTGCCTCTACCTATCATTATCGCGTGATGTTCGGAGTGGATCCCGAGCACACGCAAGCAAGCGATGCCGCTTCCTTCAAAACCCTCCCGGATGTCGGGCAATCCGCCGCTGTGAGCTTCGTTCTCACCAGTTGCCTCAACTACGCGTTCTTCCAGAATGGCGACAAGAATCATCCCCCGGCAAGCGCCGAGGATCGAAAGCTGGGTTATGCTGCGCTGGATCCGATCCGGCGTTTAAATCCTGATTTCGTCATCCTCAATGGCGATTGTGTTTATTACGATCATCCGTGGGAAATCCGTGCGCAAACCCGCGCCGAGCTTCGCAAAAAATGGCACGAGCAATATGTAATGCCGCGTTTTCCGAAGCTCTTCGCGCAAACCGCCACCTATTGGCTCAAGGATGATCACGACCACCGCTACAACGACTCCGACACCACCGGCGACATGGAGCCGTCGAACAAACTCGGCATCGATACTTTCCGCGAGCAAGTGCCGATCGTGAAGCCCGATGACGCGAAAGCTGTCACTTACCGCACCCACCGCATGGGCCGTGATTTGCAATTGTGGTTTGTCGAAGGCCGCGATTACCGCAGTCCTAACGATATGGCCGACGGTCCAGAAAAATCCATCTGGGGCACTGCGCAAAAAGAATGGCTCCAGCGCACGCTCAAGGAGAGCGATGCCACCTTCAAGATCCTCATCTCGCCGACCCCGATGGTTGGCCCGGATGATGCCCACAAGAAGGATAACCACGTCAACGCAAACGGCTTCCGCCAGGAGGGCGAGGCATTCTTTTCATGGCTGAAGGAAAACGGCTTGGCTCCCGGTCGTTTCTTCATCCTTTGCGGTGACCGCCATTGGAAATATCACGCAGTGCACCCTAGCGGATTTGAAGAATTTTCCTGCGGTGCGCTCAACCGCGAAAACGCACGCCTTGGCCGCAAGCCGGGAGACCCTAAGTCGAGCGATCCCGACGCGAAAATCCGCCAACCCTACACCGATCCATCCGCCATTGGAGGTTTCCTGCGTGTAAGCCTGACTGCCGCACGCCCGGAAGGTCCGGCCACTCTGGAGTTTATTCTTCATGATGACACCGGTAAATCTATCAACTTTTACCGAGCGCCCTAAATCAAGTGATTCATGATTGATCGACATTTAATACCATCCTTCGGCAATCGCCGCGCATTCCTAGCCAAAGTGGGAATGGCGGCCGCTGCATCCTCAATTCCCTGCATCACCTACGCGCGGGATCTGGCCGCAGCCGAATCCACGCCACTCGATGTGGCGGCTCTTTTCGAAGCGGGTAGCCCTGAAGTCCTCGCGCTTGCCCAGCGGGTGATGGAAAACTGCGTGCTCGATAAAATCCGACCGCCCAAGCCGCCCATCGAGCGCGTCTGGGTCACCCCCGGCGGACCTCACTATCTCGGCCAGTGGATCTGGGATACGATGTTCGTCGTGGATCTGTTAAGCATCCTTCCCGATAGAGAGAAGCAAATCCGTGAAATTTTCCTAAACTACTGGGATTTCCAAGACCGCTGGAACAAAACGGCGCCAGAATATGCCCGCGATATGATCACGGTGGCCATCAAAACGGAGCCGCAGCCACAACGACAGTTTTCGCAAATTCCGATTCTCGCCTGGGGTGTAGAACGGGTGTTCCGCCGCAATGGTGATAGAAAACTCCTCGAGCTCTGCCTCGGTCGGCTCGAACGCTTCCACGATTGGTATTGGCGCGAGCGAGACCTCCACGACAACGGCCTAATCACTCTTGGCGCTTACACCGGCGAGGTGCAACACGCGAAATGGGAAACTTTCGACTATGAGTGCAACATGGACGGGATGAAGATGACCGCTCATCCGACCCGCAAGGGCCCGAACGAAGGCGCTTGGTATGCGGACATCTGCGTGCCCGGCAACAACGCCTATCTCATCATGGCGGAACGCTGCCTCGTCCGCCTGGCAGAAATCATGGGCGACCACGAAATGGCGAAACGCCGCATGGCACGCATCGATAAAGGCGTCAAAGGCATGCGCGAACACTTGTGGGACGATAAGGCAGGCACTTTTCTATCCGTCAAACGCGAGACCCTCGAAAAGATCCCGGTCGCCACCATCGGCAGCTGGATTCCCTTGTATGCCGGTGTGCCCACACCGGAGCAGGCCAAACGCATGGCCGAGGTGCTCGCCTCGCCCGCCTGGCAGACACCCTTGCCCGTGCCCACTGTCGATCGCAACGACAGCCGCTGGAAATCCGGTGGATTCTGGCGCGGCGATGTCTGGCCGCCCACGAACTATCAGGTTGCCTCCGGCCTCGCCGCCTACGGCCACCACGAACTCGCCGCGGACATCGCCGATAAAACCATCGCCAATGCCATCAAAAACGGCATCAGCGAAAACTATGACTCCGTCACGGGCAAAGCCCTCGGCGTCCCCGATTACAGCATGAGCAGCACACTCGTCGCGATGATGCTCGACGGCCTCTCTCACAAACACCGATTGAAAATCCGTGGTGCGGGTTAAGATAGACTTGAAACCCACCCATGCATTTAGCGGAAGAGGCTGAAATTGAACCGCAAAGCCGCAAAGGTCGCTAAGGAACGCAAAGCGGTGGTGATGAAACGGGGGATTAGGTGGATGAAGCGAAACGCGGAGGGCGCCGAGGACGGGGAGGAAGACGCGGAGTGGGAAGAGAATTGAACCGCAACCTCCTTCGCCAAGGCTACGGCAGGTCAAGAAGCCGCAAAGGTCGCTAAGGGACGCAAAGGGGGGGGGAGTTATTTCTTATGGGTTATTCGTTATTGGGGAAGATGAAGTGGTTTCATTTTTTGGCACAACGTAGAGCGCACGCGCCACTAGTAGCGGCGGCGAGTGTCACTCACGTGTTTGGGGTTGTAGTTACGGCAAATTATCTCAACAGAACGGCTACTAGCGGTTGCGTGGCGAGGCTTGTTGAACTAAGCCGCTGCGCGGCAGGCTGATAGATGCGCTGGTGATGTGACAGTGCGTGAATGAAAGTTGAAGGGTTGTGGGGTTGGACATCACGGTTGTCCTGCTATGAAAAACAGCAATACCAACTCCGACAACCAACCGAATCAAACCCCGAATCGTTCCACCCGCCAAGCTAAAAAGCCGGACGAGCGAA
>CAYRLT010000673.1:0-1635 GCA_964425095.1 uncultured Luteolibacter sp. | reverse complement strand
CGGGACACCGGCGTCGAGCAAGGCCATGGTGCCGGCGCAAACCGATGCCATGGAAGTGGAGCCGTTGGATTCCATGACTTCCGAGGAAACGCGGATGGCGTAGGGGAAATCAGCTTCAGCTGGGATAACGGGCTCGATCGAGCGCTCGGCGAGCGATCCGTGACCGATTTCGCGGCGGTTGATGCCACCCATGCGTCCGCATTCACCGACGGAGAATGGAGGAAAGTTGTAGTGGAGAATGAAGCGCTTCTCGTCTTCGCCACCGGCGTAGTTGTCGAAGTGTTGCTTCTCATCGGCCGGAGCGAGCGTGGTGATCGCAAGTGCCTGGGTTTCGCCGCGGGCGAAAATTGCGGAACCGTGAACGCGGGGGAGGGTGCTGACCTCACCGTAGAGCGGGCGAAGATCGCCGATCGAACGGCCATCGGCGCGCACGCCTTTTTCCATGATGGATATGCGGAACGCTTTCTTCTGGAGGTATTCGAAGGCTTGCTCGACATCGAAGTCGGTTGCTTCCGGAGCACGCTCCTTGATGGCGGCTTCCACTTCGTCGCGGAGGGCTCCGACTTTCTTGGCACGCTCGGTTTTTGAAGGCGCGTAGATGGCGGACTCAATGCGGTCGCCGGCGATTTCGTAGGCGATTTCAAGTAGGTTTTCCTTGGCGAGGATCTGGCCGAATTCGCGCTTGGACTTGCCAGCGAGTTTGACCAGTTCTTCCTGAGCCTCGACCAGCTTGGCGACGGCTACTTGTGCGAAGTGCAGGGCTTTGATAAACTCGTCTTCCGGGAGTTCGTCGGCTTGACCTTCGATCATGATGACGTCGGTCTTGTTGCCGACGTAGATGAGGTCGAGGTCGCTGTTAGCACGCTCGTCGTGAGTCGGGTTGATGACGAATTGTCCATCGACACGGCCGACGCGCACCGCACCGATCGGGCCGGCGAATGGGATGTCGGAAAGGCAGAGCGCGGCGGAGGCACCGTTCATCGCAAGGATGTCGGAATCGTTTTCACCATCGGCGGAAAGCAGGATGGCAACGATCTGGGTGTCATAGAAATAACCCTTCGGGAAGAGCGGGCGCAGTGGGCGGTCCGTCATGCGGCAGGTGAGGATTTCCTTTTCGGTAGGGCGACCTTCGCGCTTGAAGTAGCCGCCTGGGAATACGCCGGCAGCGGTGGCTTTTTCCTTATATTCCACGGAGAGTGGGAACCAGGTCTGACCAGGCTTCACCTTGGTGGAGGAAACGGCGGTGACAAGGATGATGGTGTCTCCGCTGCGGACGGTGACAGCACCGTCGGCGAGTTTGGCAAGTTTGCCGGTTTCGATGGTCATCGGATTCGTGCCGACTTCGATCGTCTTGGTATGGATATTCATGTTCTTTCGTTTTTCTTCTTTTTTCAGTGCGTACGGCCCGATCGGCGGGATGCCGGGCGGGCATTCGGTTTTTTCAGAACAAAATCCGCAACCCGAAACCAGTGGGGCGGCGGATGGAATTTGTCCTGCGGTCTTGGCGAAACAATTTGAGTGCCATGGCCGTTTCGCGAGACAGCCACGGGGTTTCCCTCGTGGCTGCCTTGCGGAAAGTGTTTAGCGGCGGAGTCCGAGGCCTTGGATGACCTGCAGGTATTTCTCCTCGGAGCC
>CAYRLT010000672.1:0-1653 GCA_964425095.1 uncultured Luteolibacter sp. | reverse complement strand
GCCAAACAGCGTGTTCCCATGCTGGTTCATCCGCAGGAGAAGCACACTCCCACCATCCAGAAATTCAAGTCCTGGTACGAGAAGTATCGGCCAGAGGTGATTCTCTGCACGAGCTATGTCGTTGAGGAGTGGATAGCCGAGCTAGGGCTTAAAGCGCCGAAGGATGTCGCCTATGCCAATCTCTCTTTGATCGACAAAAAAAGCAGTGTTTCGGGCATTTTTGAACGAGCCCGCAAAGTCGGTGCCTGCGCCGTCGATTTGGTCGTGGAGCAAATCCAGCAGAATATCCTTGGGGTTCCGGACATTCCCAAGAGCATCCATATCGAGGGCGAGTGGGTCGAGGGCAAGACGCTTTAGCGGGTTTCCGGATCGAGCCTGTGGCTCGTGAGGCAGCGATTTCGCCCGCCGCTTTCCGAGGCTCGGTCTCCATCTTTTACCAGTTTCCCGTTCCAGGAGCAAAACGGCTTTCCCCGGAAGGCTGCACCCGGATTTCCCCATTCCTCAATTGGGAGTTGGCTCATTGGCCTTGCTTGATTTCTTTGGGGTTCGTCTTGGAAATCTGAAGCAGCCATCCCTCATTGGCTTTCACCGGGATTTTCTGATTGGCCGCGGACCTACGGAATGGTTTTCATAGAAGCATTGCCGGCGGGAGTGATGGTTTCCTCCGCATACTCCAGAGGACCCTGATCATAGATCTTGGGATTCGATGTTTGCAGGGAACGGATTTCCGCCGGGGTCAGCGCTTCAATGTGCCCGTCAAGGAAGAAGAGGTTGGCTCTTCCGCTGTGCCGGTTGTGGACAATCCCGCCATCACCATTATTGCCAAATCCGAAAAACAACCATTGATAGCCTTTGAAGCCCATGAAATTAGGTCGCAAAACCGAGTCTCCCAAGATGGCGGCTTTAGAGCTAGATGCAATGGTCATGGTGTTGATTTTCTCATCCCACTGCACAGGCGGGTTTGCTGCGGGATCGGATGTTCTCGTCAATGTTGCCAACCGGTTTAGGCCGTAGCAAAAGAAACCGTAGTGATCGATCAGCTCCGCTGGCGTTGCCAAGGATGGGCAGCGGGCGACATTCTTCATCGTATCGGAGCTAAGATAGCCCTTGTCGACCAGATCGGAGGCCCATGTCGGCTCTTTGGAGCCATCGTAGTAGTGGACCGACAGATTAGGTGCCTGATCGCCGATCATCGAGATCAATGCCGTGCCCAGTTGGCGCATATTGCTCACGCACTTGGCATTCGCGGCCGATTTTCTCGCCCTGCCAACAACCGGAAAAAGGAGTGCTGCAAGTACGGCGATGATGGCAATGACGGTTAACATCTCGCTCAGGGTGAAGCCCCTGAGCGAGCCCACTCCCTGCGAAGTCGGCCTGTGAGAGTATGATTCTGTTTTCATGAAATATGAAATATTGAACGTCTCTCGGACTAAACGTTGGCAAGACTCGATACGGATCGTGCAGTGTTCTGGGAAAAAAAGTGCCCGCGTCTCCGCGGGCGCTTTTGTTGAGTGGAATTCTTCTCGTCCTAAGGCGCTTACGCCTGCACCCGCCGGCGGCGGATCAGGGACAGGTTCAGGATGCCACCGAGGACCATCGCATAGGTCGAGGGCTCGGGGACGGCTGTCAACTGGAACGCGTCGACCTGACCCC
>CAYRLT010000671.1:0-2660 GCA_964425095.1 uncultured Luteolibacter sp. | reverse complement strand
CGTTTCGGGCCACAGAGACTTGGCATTCCTCAAGCAACGCGATGTAGCGAGCCCCCATCTTGGCCGCAACTTTAAACCCGACATGAAGAAGTTGACGCAGATTGGGATTGAAAAGCTCGTCATTCTGATTATGGCGAAGTGCACGCACGAATTGTTCGGATGACCAACCGGCGACTTCCGCTTCAGATGGCAGCTTGGAGCGATCAATATCAATGACCGAGGCGTATGGCGCGCAGAGTTCATCGATGTGAGCGAGTGCTTCGGAATAGATTTCCTTCGCCAGCACCAACCCATCGCCTCCATGTTCGGCAAGTCCGATGATTTCCTCCAGCCAGGTCGTGCCGGCTGTTTTGATATGAACCCCACAGTCATGCCGGATCAGGGCACGGCGTATAGCAGGGTAAATGGAAAACTTGTCACTGCCTGAGTGGACGCTCAGCTTGAGCGTCTCCGGTAGCCCAAATTTTTTGATCCCATGCGCAATCACGCAGAGGTCCTCATTGAACTCGCGCTCGAACTGCGTCACATCGCCCACGTAGTCCACACCCTTGTTGAAACGGCCTGTAAATTTCGGCGCGATTGTCTGGATCGGAATCCCCTCATCAGCTATGGCCGCGAGGATCACCAGCAACTCCAGCGGCGTCTGAGGAGAGTCAGTTTCATCCATTGAGACCTCTGTCACAAAAGGCGCGCCCCCCTTGGCTGCAAGGACGTGCCGATAAATCTTGCCCGCTTCCTGCACAGCGAGGAGATACTTTGCAGCTATGCGCTCGACCTCGGCAGACAGGATATCGAGAGGGTGATCGAATCCCACTATACAGACCCGGCCGGAAAGTTCGGGATGGCGATCCACAAAAGCCTTCACATCCTCTTGCTGCGCGGGCTCCCCGATAAAGTCAGCGACGTCCAGCGTAAAAAAATCCGAAACATTCACAAAACGATCCACTGTGTTCAGACCGATGTGATCGGCATCCACATAGTAAGGCAGCGTCCAAGCCGCCGCATGAACCGCAGCCGCAGCTGCAGCTCGCACGCTGTCTGGCTCGGAACCAACAATGTTGTGCTCACGATTGGATTTGTTCCAAGTCGGCGAGATGGAGATTCCGTGCTGCGCTGCCAGAATGAACGCCTGCAATTGAGCTGATGCCTGGTGCGCGAAACGGTCTCCCACGCCCAGGGTGTATTTGCTGATTTTTAGAAGGTTACTCATGGTTGTGTGGGGCTAAATGACGAAGTGTCTCTCGATCAGATTCTCATCCTTCAAGGCCGACCAAAAGGCTGCCGGTATTTCGACAGACGCGCTGAGCACGTTATCCTTGATACGGGATGGTTTTTCCGTGTTCAAAGCCACCGCAACAATGCCCGGCACCGCTAGGCCAAACTGCACGCAGGCATGTGCCGGCATCACATCAAAGCGACGGCATGTATCAAAAAACTTTTCACGCCAACGAAACAAATCCGCATCATTGACAGGATCAGCTTGGCGATAGTCGAACCACTTTCCGCCAGTAAGAAACCCCGCATTGAATACAGCCGAGTTGACCATTCCAACCCCGCGATCGTGCAAGCTCGAAATAAACTCCAGCAGTTCCGCTGGATGCGAGTGAACCGTGAGGCTGCAAGCAAACATGACCCAGTCCAAATCCACATGCGCAGCAATCTCACGAATCACCCGCCAGTCCTTTGAACCGATACCGACGGCCTTCACTTCCCCTCGCGCCTTCAACTCAAACAACGCGCGATACGCTCCCAATACCTCGTCCCATCGGTGCGCGCGATCTTCCGAAGTTCTTGCAGCAGCGAGATACTCGTCGGGGTCGTGCACCGAAACGATCTGCGAGGAAAAACCAGAGCCCAAAAGATCACGTCCCTGCTCGTAACATTGCAAAATCCCCTCATAACTGATTCGCGGCTCGGCATCGTGGGAAATCCCAGCCCACACACCAGGCTCAAAGCTTTGTTCCGGTCCGCGCAATGGCACTCGATACCACCCAAGTTTATTGCTGATCAGGACCTGAGATTCCCGCACGCCGAGCTGGCGCAGCGTATCGCCAATGACCTCCAAGGCCAAACCGGCACCGTATTTTCCAGCGGAATCAAGCACAACCAGTGACGGGCAATGGAGGAACATCTCCTCGACCAAGGCCTTCTTCGTCTCGTCAGGAACGATATTGTAAAGATTCCCAAGACAACTCGTGCCAAAAATGATCGGGGAAATTTGAAGCCCAGTTTTCCCAAAGGCTCGCTGATTTATCGCAAAGGGGTGCATCTTGTGTGAATTCAAAAGTGGACTTTTCCACACCCAGATGGAATGGATAAACTTTGCCAACGCATGGATATTCTTGACCTCTCCTCATGAATCGCTCCAAACAGAGCCCAGCCACTACCCAGCCTGAATTCTTTTCCCCGGATGTCGCCGCCGCTAAAAGGTTCTTCATCGACCTCAATCCGCCAAAAAACCGTCCTCTGGTTGTGGTCTGCGGCGGGCTGGAATACTGCACTCCAGATTTTGCGATCCACCGCGAGACATTCCCGTTTTTTTCCATCGAGTATGTGGCGCGTGGATGCGGCAAGGTGAAACTCAATGGCCGCACCCGCTCACTGCAAGCTGGGCGCCTGTTCTCCTATGGACCGGGCGTTTCGCAGCGGATCACCGGTGA
>CAYRLT010000670.1:0-23327 GCA_964425095.1 uncultured Luteolibacter sp. | reverse complement strand
GCTGAAAGATAAAAGGCCATCAACATCAAGATGTTGATGGCCTTTAAATTGATAGGTCAGAGATAATTAGTTAGACGGTGGGGAATGCGTATTTCGCACCTTCGCCGGCTTTGATTCCGCCAGTGATGATAACTGCCGCTTCATTAACATGGCCGGTCAAATCAGAAAAGCTGCCGGTTTTGACGAATTCGGTCTCATAGCCATCATCGTCGGTATATTCCGTTTTCAATTGAACCAGGCCCTGAGCACTGAAGCTCAAACCGCCAATATCAAAGCCAACAGATCCAATCGTTATAGTTTCATCTGTTGATTGATAGAGGTCTTGACCTTTGTTGTTTCTGTATGAGCCTTTATATCCTTCAATGGGTGGCATCGGTGCGATCTGTGCATCGAAATATTCTGTGATGTTATCCATTACTACTTTATTCTTGCGGAGATAGATACCCGTGATGTTTGTCTCGCTATTGGTGAGCATCACAATGGAATAACCTTTGATGTCGGTGATGACCTCTGCATCCACCAAAGCCTCAAGAACTTGCTTGTTCGAGATTTTCTCGGTGACGATTTTTACCGATTCTTCATAGACGTCATCGGTCTCATCTTTCGCAGTGGTTTTGTAATCACCTTCGAACGTGGCCTCAAGGGACACGGTGACGTTGTGGATGCGACCATCGCGAGGTTGGGCGGCACTGATATTGCTGGTGGCGATAGCGACTGAGGCAATCGCGATTGGCAGTTGGTAGGATAGTTTCATAGATGGGGTATGGTGGAGATGGTTGTTGTTGTTATTCGAAGTTGATTACGCATATGCGCAACATATGTTATGTAATAGATTCGGATTCAGAAGCGCAAGGAAAATCATATTTTTTTCGAGTGGCCTTTAGTCATCGGGGGGTGGTGGATAGCCCCTGCGCGCAAGGGTGTGCGGCCGATTACATCAATCTAGCGCCCGCTTCGGCGAGTTCGGAGCGCTCGCCGCGGTTGAGGGCGATGTGGGCGGTGAACGGTTGGTCTTTCAGGCGGTTGCGGGTGTAAACGAGGCCGTTGCTGCGACTATCAACATAGGGGTTGTCGATTTGCGCGGGGTCGCCGACGAGCACGAGTTTCGAGTCCCGGGACATGCGAGTGACGATGGTTTTCGCTTCCTGCGGGGTGAGTTGTTGGGCTTCGTCGAGGATGAAGAAGCGGTTAGGAATGGAGCGGCCGCGAATATAACAGAGGGCTTCGATTTCCAGAATTCCTTGCTCCATGAGGATTTCATACGGCTTCTTCGCAGTGGTGGGTCCGGCACCGGTGGGTTTTTGTTGTTTCCGGCGCGGGCCGAGTGGCGTGGTCGGGCGCATGAGGAGATCGAGCGCGTCATGGATCGGTTGCAGCCAGGGCCGCATTTTTTCGTCGAGTGAGCCGGGGAGGAACCCGAGTTGTTCGCCCATGGCGACGACCGGGCGGCTGACGGTAATGCCGGTGTAGCGGCGGTTGAACATTTCGTGCAATCCGGCGGCGACGGCGACGAGTGTTTTCCCGGTACCGGCATGGCCGTAGCAAGTGACGAGGGAGATTTCCGGATTGAGCAAGGCGTCGATCAGGCAGCGCTGGCCGAGATTGAGGGGCTTGAGGGATTGGCCGTCGGGGATTTTCAGGGCCTCGGGAATATTGAGGGGGACGAAGCGGCCGTCTGGGGAGAGGCGGGCGGGAATCGTTTGTTTTTCGCCGACTCCTAGCAACACGTATTCGTTGAGGGCCACGCCTTGGATCCGGTCCTCGTGGACGGTGAGCTCCCCGGCGCTGGCGAAGCGTTGGAGTTCGTTGATATCGACCTCGATGCGCCGGACCTCGTAGTTTGAAACCTCGCGGGCGTCGACTTTGTCGTTAAGGTAATCCTGGCACTCGATGCCCACGGCGCGGGCTTTGAGTTGCATGTTGATGTCTTTCGTCACCAGCACGACCGGGGCTGTGTTGTGCTGCATCAATAGGAGGCAGGCGGCCATGATTCGGTGATCGACTCGTTCGCGGTCCGGGAAAATCCGGTGGAAGCGGTTGAGGATATCCGAGTTTTTAGGGCAACTCGCAGGATCGTAAATCACCAGGCGCACCGTGCCGCCAAAGGGCGTGGTGACTCCTTGCGTGACCATTTCCGAGCTGGAAAACATTTCCGTCAGTCGGCGGTGGACGCGGCGGGCATTGGCACCGCGCTCGGTTTGCTCGGATTTGAATTTATCGAGCTCCGCGAGAACATCGACCGGGATGCATAAGTGGTTCTCCTTGAAGCGCTCCAGTGAGGCCGGGTCATGCAGCAAGACATTGGTGTCCAGCACATAGTTTTTCACCAGTTGGGATGGAGCGGTCAGGCCGAAATCCGCCGGTTTCAGCACTTCGGAATCTGCTCGCCGCCGTTTGGAGGAACCTTGGCCCGGTGAACTCTCTTCGAATAGTGCGCACTGGGGGTCGTCGGAACGGTGAATCATGAGGATGTTGAGGTAAACAAATCGGTTTGGCGGGCGATAGAGGACGCGCCGCTGGCCCACCACCAGCATGCGCGGTGCCAAATCGAGGCGGCGAATCCTGAAAGCATTTACTCAAGATATATTGACTATCCGCAGATCCTTCGGGATGACAATCCCCAAATGGCGATTTTTATGCAAGGAGGAGCGGTCATGGCGGGGGCGTCTGGCTTGAGCTTGAGATTTCGGCCGTGATTCTGGCTCGGTGGGGTTTTCCGAGGGGACTGCGGGGGAAATTTTCCAGTATTCGCGGTGCCTGCAATCTTTGGAAGCCCGGGGTCCGCCCGGCATGGGCGGATAGGACCGCATCGATGATTTCACGGTTCACCGCCGCATCGAATACCGGCACTAGGGCGTGTTCCGCGCGGGTGATCGGGATGGCAGCCACGACGAACGAGCCGGGTTGGAGACGGCCTTCTGAGCGATCGATTAGATCGCGTTCGATCGCTTCCAGATCGACGAGTTCGCCGAGCACTTTCACGCGCAAGTCCGAGCGCCCCAGCGGGGTGAGGCGGCGGTTTTCCAGAGTGACCAAGTCCGAGGTTTCATGCCATTCTGATAGGCGTTGGGAGAAAGACCATGTTTGGTTTTCCCGGGTGAGCGTCCCGGAAAATAAGGCGGGGCTGGAAATGCGGAGTCTTTGATCGGGTGACGTCTCTGCCTGCCAGATTGGCAATAAGGGGATCGGCGCGGATTGATAGATCGTCTCGAGCGAATCGAGTGTTGCGGTGGCGATCTGGGATGCGGCTTCAGTCATGCCATAACTTGCCAGAACCGGCCAGCCGAGTGCTCTAGCGGCTTGCCCGGTTCCGGCATCCAAATGCCCGCCACCGACGACGATGGCACGCAGTGATAAAGGCGCACGAATTCCTGTTGCGACTAGATCGTGGACCTGCGCGGGCACCAGCGAGGTGTGGGTGATCTCATTATCCGTCAGCCAGGTGGCGAATGCGGTTGGCTCCCAACGTCGGCCAAACTCGCGAAACGCACAGCCTGCGGCGAAGGCACGCGCGGCCACGCCGAAACCGCCGACGTGATGAGCGGGCAACGCCAAGCCCCAGCAGGAGTGTGGAGTGACGTCCAAATGGCGGTTCACCGCCTCGGCGGAGGCCAGCAAGGCTGGTTTTGATAGAGCGATCCACTTCGGGGTTCCCGAGCTGCCGGAGGTTTCGAACAACACATGCCCCCGAAGTTCCGGCAATTCAGGCAAGCCGCCGGGGAATGCGCTCGCGGCGAAGGGCGCGGGATCGCGCCAGAACATACCGAGTGTTAGTAAAGTCGAGTCCATGGCTGGGCATGCAGGAGGTCATCGAAGCCAAGGCCGTGGCCTTCCGGGGCTTGGAAGGTCGGCGACCACGGGCCGAGCATTTCGCTGAATGCGTCCGGCTCGAATAAATGGTGGGTTTGTAATCCGCACAGGCCGACGAGGCCGGGGAATTGCAATTCAAGCCGGGCGGCTTCCCATGCGGCGAATGTCTGGCCTAACGGGTGGTCCATGTAACTTGTGAGGACGACCCGTTGGCGGTGTTGGAGGGCGGCTTCTGCTAACAAGAATGGTTCATCGATCACCGGCTTGATGATCATCACTTGCGCTGCCGCACTCAAGGGCGCGGCTTCGCGGTCGACCGCGAGTTTCACCCGGGTCTGATGGTGCAGGGCGGTCCACGCGGATTCGGAATACGGGCACGGGTCTTCCACGAAGTCGATGGCCGCGCGGGTGGCTTCGGCAAGGCCTAGCAGGAATTCGGCTGCCACATCTGGTTCGAGCGATTCGTTGAAATCGAGCCGCCATTTCACGGTTGGAAACTCCGCCACCATAGCATCGAGAAATTTGGCTTCCGCTGCGGGATCACGGCCGGTTTTGAGTTTGATGGTTGAGAACCCGGCTTCAATGGCGTGGGCGATATCCGCGGCGGTTCCTTTGGCCAGCGTGGCGTGGCTTTCCGGCACTTCCATTTCCTCGAAAAGCGAGTGCTCGAAGGTGCGCGCCACTCGGTCGTATTCGGCGCAGCGGATCGCGCGTTTCACGATGGGCCAGCGGCGCGCGCCTGCCAGATCCGTGAGGCATTTTTCCAATGAGGGATCGCCGAGTTCCGGCCATGGATGGATGCAGGCGAAGCCGCCATCGATTTGGATGAGGGCGCCCTCGAATTCGCGGCGTTTTGAAATCGAGTTGAGAAACCCGCGTGCTTTAAGGCGGTAGCGCGAGATCAGCGGTTTGGATTCAAGAGGGGTCATTGCGTAAAAACCGGATTCAGAAGAGCGTGGCAGCCGCGTGAAACACCACGGCGAAGAGAATCAACTGCACGCCAGCCATGGCAAGCAAGCGGTTGAATGCCGGGCCGGGCGGCAAGGTGAGCACGCCCCAGATGATTCGCAAGCCGATCAACAACACCGGCAGACTCGCCGCCGCCAAGATCGGTTGGCCCCAAGCGAGCCACATGAGCCCCAAGAAAGCTGCCAGTTTGATTTCCAACCAAATGGCTGCTGCCGCCAGTTTTGGCCCGAACCTCACGGCGAGCGTGCGTTTCCCGGTCGTGGAGTCCTCGTCGCGATCGCGGAAATTGTTGATGGAGATCAGCACCGCCGAGAGCAAGCCGACCTGCAAACCTAGGAGCAGCGCCTCGCGTGGCCAGAGTCCGGTCTGGATGAAAACGGTGCCCGCCACCGCCACCAAACCAAAAAACAGAATGACAAATAATTCGCCCATCCCGCGATAGGCCAGTGGAAATGGCCCGCCAGTGTAGCCGTAAGCGAGAAACAACGAGGGAATCCCGATCAGCACGATCGGCCAGCCACGCGCCTGATAGAGAACCACTCCGCAAACCCCCGCCACAGCCAGAAAGCCCGCGGCTACCGCCATCACGGTGCTCGGCCGCAGCATGCCTGATGCCGTGACCCGCACGGGTCCCAGCCGACGCTCGGTATCCGCGCCTTTTTTTGAATCGATGACGTCGTTGAAAAAATTCGTCGCGATCTGGATGGCCACCGCTCCGAGCAAAGTGCAGAGCGCGAGTGGGAGGTCGAAGGAGTCGCTGAGTTTCCACGCCAACACGCAGCCCACCCATACCGGGACGATCGCGGCAGGCAGGGTTTTCGGTCTTGCCGCCAAAACGCAGGACTTGAGGGAGAAAACAGTCACGCGCGCAGTGGAAACCAATCCCGCCCGCCAGACGATCTCAAACATCTGCGGGTTCTCGTTAATTGCCCGCCGGGAGTCACCGCTGTCGGTGCGAAAAAACGGTCCGACTGACTCGCTTGGAGGAAAACCCATTAACCTGGAAGCGCATCAGCCGGACCGATTATCGTGTCGCGACAGTTTTAGAAAAGCACCTGACGTGCCAATATTTCGGGGAATGTTTTTTAGACACAAGATACAAGAGAAGAGGAGATTGAACCGCAAAGGCGCAAAGGCCGCAAAGGGACGCGAAGTGGGGTTGATGAAATTTAGGTAAGGCCTGGACTGCGAGCAGCCTGCTGCCGCTTTGGTTTCGCGGCCTGCTGCGGTGAGTTGCTTGGCGGTTCGGGCATTTTTTTACCGCAGAGACACAGAGAGAGAAGATGAGGTCACAGAGAGGAGGATTGATTGAGGATTGTCCGAAGAAGATTGGTTCACGCAAAGGCGCAGAGCCGCAAAGGAAGATTTTTATTAAAAGCTTGTCTCGTGGATTCCGTGACCAGCTGCTGTTTGACATTTGCTCACGACTGAGGAACTATGGCTTATGGATTATCTGCAGGATGCACTCCAAATTGTGGCGGGACTTGGGATTTACAATGTTTGGCTCCTGCGCTTTAAAAAAAGCACGGCCTACCGGGGCGGCAATGCCGGCAATCTCAAGGAGGAGTTTGCTTACTACGGCTTGCCCGCGTGGAGCGTGTTTGTGATTGGTTTCTTGAAGCTGAGCTCGGCCACGGGGTTGTTGCTCGGAATCTTTTCTCCTATCGTGGTGCTACCCTCCGCCCTCCTGTTGGCCGTTTTGATGGCCGGGGCACTGTCGATGCACATCAAGGTTCGGGATCCTTTGAAAAAGGCGATCCCCGCGCTCAGCCTGTTGGTGCTCACGCTCACGATCGCATGGCTAAGCGCTTAGATTAGGACAAAAAGGTAGGCAAGCAGGGCATTCAGACACAAGAAGATGAAGGCCGGCGCACATTGGCGGAAGCTGTCATGGATGGAAAAGCGTACGATGAGTCCGGCAAACATTTGAAGACTTAGCCCCAACGCCGCAAGAAAACCGATGATGGGATACCCAACCAGTCCGAGCAACAGCCCCGATGCGCCCGCGACTTGCAAAAAACCGCTCGGCACTCGAAACCGGGCCAGACCAAAGCGTTCGAACTCAGCCACCATTTGCTTGGATAGGACGCAGCTGATCCCATATCCGTAAAACGACAGCGCGGAAAATAAGGCCAACCCAACAAGCATGCGCTATCCTAGCACTGGCATTGAATTGCGCAAGTTGGGGGGAAAGACACAAGACTGGGAGACACAAGGCACAAGAGAAGATTGAACCGCGACCTCCTTCTATAAGGCTACGGCAGGTCAATTCATCTACGCCAAGAACGAATCGGAAAATCTCAGCCAAACCCAATTGAAGGAACTCAAACACAAGAAACCATGAAAGCCATCCAAGACACCTACAAGGGCGGAGCCATCTTCCCCGCCGCTGCCGGAATCAAGGCGAAGAAAGATGCGCTGGAACGAGGCGGGCGAGCTTCCACCAGAGTGTTCCGCATCGAGAAACGCCCCGACGGCACGGTCTCCCGCGTTGCGATGAACCCTGAAATCCAGCGCCGCAAGTCTGCCAAGGCATGGGAAGCCAAGAGCGAGGTTGCCAAAGTCCGCCAATCGCTCGATCTCACCCAAGAGGCTTTCGCCGAACTTCTCGGCATCGGGCTGAGCACCCTCCGCAGTTGGGAGTAGAAAAAACGCGAGCCCTCGGGCGCGGCTCGTATGCTGATCTCCATCGCGTTAAAACATCCCGAGGTGCTTCAAGAAGCGGTGGCTTGAATTATCCGAGCTCAACTCTTCTACCCGAAAAACGGACGGGAGTCCTGGGCTACAATTTTATTCACAATGCCAAGCCCTCCAATGAATCGATCAAGCGAAGCCGATATCCTCACTCCAATGTCTTGTCTGTCATCGCCCAAGCGTCGACGGATCTAGTCAGTTCCGGCGACGGCGAAGGAGAATGAGAGCACCCAGGGAACCGAGAAGCACGGCGGAGGGCTCGGGGACTAAAGTAAGATTAGCTCCGGAACTGGATGTGTATGTGTCGTTAGTAGCGACTCCCGCAGCAACAGTTACCCGGAAAAAGGAGCCAGCTCCGAGGGCGTCAGTTACTGAGAATGAGAAACTTTCTCCACCATTGACTGCCGGTAATATCCAATCGGATCCGCTTGTAATGCCGTAAGTTGTTAAGCTGTTTACATTGGCGTTGGTACTGGAAACGGTCAGGCTCGGAAGAAAAACCAGTGAGAACCGTTTGCCTTGGTATGCGGCAATGTTGTCAAATCCGAAACCGCCCGGAAGAGCGCCTGCAGATGTTACCCCCGTCCGCCCAAGCACTATGTCCCCGCCGAAAGTTTCGCCGGTGGTGATCGATGCGGCTGAGATAGAAAGCGGAGTAACACTGGCGGAAGTTAAATCGCCTGAAAGAGGAGACGGCATTCCTCCAAAGTTGCCCGCTGGGCTGTCAACCACTAAAAGCACAAGAGTGCCTACAGGAGCAAGTGTTGAGAGACCGGTAAGTGCGGTTCCCGTGAGTGTTATGGCCGCTTGGCTTACACTAACCAGTGTGGCGAAAGCTCCTATGAATGCTAATTTATGATTCATTATGATTTAGTCTATTAATAATTTTGGGCGATTCCTCATTGAACAGTATATGGAGGAGTGCTAACGGCTTGAGCAGTGCCTGGAGTGCCTCCCGGTTTACGCACAGTGAACGTTCTGCCAGCTTTAAGAATGCCAACTACGTTATCTTGGAGACCCGCTGCAACATTGTCGTTGTCATACCAGCCAGTACCAGCTTCCTCAACACCAGTGTAATAAAAATAAGCTTTGACGGTAGATTTGTTGATTCCAGATGCTGCATCGTTGTATATGAGAATGAGGTCAATTGGTTCAAAAATATCTGTCGATGGTGTGACAACAGACGATAGGCCTGATAGGGCTAAAGTGACGTCTGTGGGAAACTGGACCGAAAGATAGCTATCATTTGGAGCGGCGCCGGTCACAACGGGAGTGGCGATGGCAGAAGTTGGAACCGTTCCAGTTACGATAACTTGTTTTAAAGCTCCAAAGTTTCTGACCCGCGCCACAAGAAAGGGGTCAATAGTTAGATTGTTCTGGAGGCCGGCGGCAACATTATCGTTATCATACCAACCTGTGCCGGACTCTTCCGCGCCGGTATAATGAAAGTAAGCTTTAGGAGATGGCCTGTTGATCCCGATGGCTGAAGGGTCTTTGAATTGAACTAAACCATTCGGCTCGAAAATGTCAGCGGATGTTCCAACGCCCGTGCCGCTTGGAAACAGAGTTCCGAGAGTCCAATAAGGGATTATTTTGAAAGTCGTAATTGAAGAAATATCAGTGGTTCCGTTATCAACTGTAATTGAGGTGGCGGTGTTGGAAACGACATCAAAGTAACGCCCATTCAAACTGCCGCCAACAGCTTGGAGGTAATAGACATTAGGTTGAGAAGGAGGAGCATAGACAAATTGGTTCACGGTGAGTCCGGCGGACGCAGAGAGAGTAACCACGCTACTAGTCACGGATGAGGCCGCGCTTTCGTAAGCGACTCCACGAATCAACGGTTGTCCGATATGGGAATCGGAGTTGGCTGGAACATCGAGCGTTACAAATCCGACTGGAGCCGTATAAGCGGTTTCCGCGGCGGAAGCCAAGCCGCAGGTGAAGATGGCGAGGATGGAGTATTTGAAGAGGTTCATGACGATGAAGTTTTGTGGGCTTGGGTCTGAGAAAGCGGTATATGGGTTGAGTCGGGGGGTATTTGGGCGGAACGGAGTTGTTTCGGCGATGTGGCGGTGAGGGTGCCGGGCACAATGCTTTCGCGGATTCTTATGTTTCGTGGATAAGAGACATCAAAAAGGGCTGCGGAGCAAGGAATTTTTTAAAAGACACGAGACTTGAAGACACAAGACGCAAGAGGAAGAGAAGAGGGCTGAACCGCGGAGCTACGACATTGCCTCCGGCTATCTACACTTCGTTTCGGTTCCTGTCGTGGATGCGGATGAAAAGCCTTTGGGGGAGAGCTTCGCGCTTTTCAAAGACCTCGCATCCGCTTGCACCACAGGAGTGCGGTGCCTCCTTATTGGAGCTTCGCGCGGTTCATTTGCTTTGCTTGCGCTTCGCCACAGGAGTGTGGAGGTTCCTTATTGGAGGTTCCTTGGTCGTGTCGTTTTGGGTGTGCGAATATTTTTAGGATTTCTGTTGCGGGCTGGGGGACGTTGGGCTATTGGTGCCGGGTCGTAAGACAAGGCGGTCCGACTGAGATGCCTCCCAGGTTATTGGGTTTTCCTCGGGGGATGATCGGTCGGGCCGCTTCTTTTTTGTTTTCGGATTTTTTTTGTTTTTCGGATTTGGGGATTTTAAGGGAATCGACTACACAAGTTGCATGAGATTGATCCGATTCGGTGATGAGGGCCGCGAGGAGCCCGGGGTTTTGCTGGCCAATGGCCGGCGGGTGGATGCGAGTGGTGAGTTTCATGATTACGACGAGGGATTTTTTGCGACGGGTGGATTGGAGGCCTTGGCGGAGTGGGTGGCGGATGGATGTCCGGGAGGAGGCGAGGTGGATCCGCGGGAACGTTTGGGGCCGCCGGTGAACCGGCCGTCGAAATTGGTGTGCGTGGGGAAAAACTATTTGGAGCATGCGAAGGAGTTGGGTGAGGGGATTCCGACGGAGCCGACTTTATTCATGAAGGCGACAAGTGCGTGGAGCGGGCCATTTGACGATGTGTTGATTCCGCGGGGATCGACCAAGCTTGATTATGAAGTCGAGCTCGCGGTGGTGATCGGGCGAACGGCCTCGTATGTGGAGGAGCTCGAGGCGCTGGACTGTGTGGCGGGGTATTCGACGTTTTGTGATTTCTCGGAGCGGGCGTTTCAGAAGGAAATGGGCGGCCAGTGGATGAAGGGGAAGAGCGCGGATAGTTTCGCACCGATGGGGCCATGGCTGACCACTGTGGATGAAATCGCGGACTCGCAGAAGTTGCGGTTGTGGTGCAAGGTTAATGGCGAGCTGCGCCAGAACAGCTGGACGGGAGACATGATGTTCAGTGTGAGGCAGTTGGTGAGTTACATCAGCCGCTTCATGACTTTACTGCCCGGCGACGTGGTGGCGACCGGCACGCCGGGTGGGGTGGGGATGGGCATGACGCCGCCGCGATATTTGCAGGCCGGGGATTTCGTCGAGTGCGGAGTCGAGGGCTTGGGTGAGCTGGCCCAACGGGTGGTGGCATCCGGCAAGGCATGAAAAAGGGATTTTCAAGAACGTGGCTGGCGATGCTTCCATGGCCGCGGCCGCCGGGCGGGCCGCGTTATTCGGCATGCCATTTTTGCGATACCTTGCATGAATCCTTTCCCGTGAGCGAGGGGCTGGCGGCGCGGTGCGTGCGGTGCGGCGCGGTGCTTTATCAAAACCGGCCGGCCTCGTTGGCGCGGGCGTCGGCATTTTCGCTGGCGGCGTTGTTGCTGATGGTGTTGGTGCATGCGTTTCCGTTTTTAACCATGGATGCGGCGACCTTGAGGCGGGATTTGACGCTGATCGGGGCGGCGTCGGCCTTGATGAAAGAGGATGCTCCGATTCTGGGAACCGCGATTTTTCTATTCACGGTGGTCGCTCCGGTGGTGCTGGCCGGGGGTATTCTGTATGTGTGTTTCCCGCTCATGTTCGGGCGTGCGGCTCCGTTGGCCGATCATGTGGCGAAGTGGATGTATCGGGCCGAGCCATGGAATATGGTGGAGGTTTTCCTGCTCGGGGTCTTGGTCAGTCTGCTCAAGCTGGCGAAGGTGGCGGACGTGCATTTTGGGCTTGGATTTTGGGCATTTGCGGGGGTCATGTTGTGCATGGCGGCGGCGGTGGCGGGGATTGATCGAGAGGAATTGTGGGATCGCTTGGAGGTGGCTGGAAAATGAAATCCAAGTATCCGAAAGCGGCCGACTTTGGACTGGCGGGTTGTCACACTTGCGGCAAGGTTTCCGAGGTAGCGCTAGGAAATTGCCCGCGTTGCGGCACTCGCCTGCACCTGCGCAAGCCGGCCAGCATCCAGAATACGGTCGCTTTGATGGCGGCGGCGGCGGCGCTTTATATTCCCTCCCACCTGCTGCCGATCATGACGGTGGTCGAACTTGGCGAGGTGACGCACAACACGATCATGGGCGGGATGGTGACATTTTGGAGATCTGGGGCGTATCCGATTGCGATCGTTATTTTCACGGCTTCCATCCTGATTCCGTTGCTGAAAATTATCGCCCTGAGTTGGCTTTGCGCCGCGGCGAGCGGGAAGGTGCATCCTTCGCCGAAGACCTTGGGTAAGGTCTATTGGTTCACCGAATTGCTCGGCCGTTGGTCGATGATTGATATTTTCGTGGTTGGCATCTTGGTCTCGATCGTGCAACTCGGGAATTACATGACGATCGCTCCCGGGCCGGGAGCGCTTGCATTTGCCGGCGTGGTCATGCTTACGATGTTCGCAGCGATGAGCTTCGAGCCGCGGATGCTCTGGGATCGGCTGGATGAACTCAACGACGCCCCTCCCTCAAACGCCACAAAATCAGCCACTTGAACGAAGAAACTACAGAACCTCCTGCCGTCACTCCTGAAGTGCGGCGCGCCCAGCGTTGGAACATTGTGTGGGTGGTCCCGCTGGTGGCCTTGCTGCTTGGCGGCTGGTTGCTTTATCGGAATTTTGCCGCGCAAGGACCGGTGGCGAGTGTGAGATTCGATACCGCCGAGGAAATTTATGCCGGGAAAACCGAGGTGCGTTGTCGCTCGGTGAAAGTGGGCATCGTGAAGGATGTCGAGCTGGCGGATGATCTCAAATCGGTGCTGGTGTTTGTGGAGCTTGAGCATGCTTCGGAAGGATTGTTGCGACGCGGCACGCGTTTTTGGGTGGTGAAACCCAGGCTCTCCGCAGCAGAGGTCTCCGGGCTCGGCACGCTGATCCAAGGGGCTTATATTGAGCTCGATCCCGGCCCGCAGGATGCGGCGCGGGATCATTTGTTCAGAGGGCTTGAAACCCCGCCCGCCACCAACAGCAACGTGCCCGGACGCCGCTTGACTTTAACTGCGGAAGAGGCCGGTTCGCTCTCGGTGGGTGCTCCCATTTATTTCCGCGGCATTGAGGTCGGTCGGATCGAAGGCCGGAATCTCGCTGAGAGTGGTCAGCAAGTTTCCTACGATGCTTTCATCAGCGAGAAATACGGCCATTTGGTGACGGCAAACACGCGGTTTTGGAATACCAGTGGTATCGATATCAGTGCGGGGGCTGACGGCTTCAAGCTGCGCACCCCTTCGTTTCAAGCCATGGTTTCTGGCGGCGTTTCGTTTGGCGTCACCGAGGGTGATGCGGCTGGCGAGCCTGCCACGGATGGCACGTCGTTTCCATTGTTTCGCGATGAGGATGCGGCCCGGCTTTCGACGTTCAATCCAACGCTGAAATTCCTATTGCTCTTCGAGCAATCCGTCCGCGGCTTGTCCAAAAATGCGCCTGTGGAATTTCGCGGCATCACCATCGGCCGCGTTGCGGAAATTTCCTTCGATCTTGTGGAGGGCGCGGACGACCCGCGCATCCCCGTCATGATCGAGCTCGACCCATCCCTCGTGCGGCCCGAAACCGCGCTGGCGATGACCAAACCGGACTCCGTGTTTTTCAGCGAAGAGATCGGCAAAGGCATGCGTGCCGCGCTCAAGACCGGCAGCCTGATCACCGGTGCGATGTATGTGGACCTCGATTATTATGCCGATGCACTTCCGGCGAAGCTTGGAAAATCCGGTGCTCACACGACATTCCCGACGATTTCCTCGGGTTTTGCGCAACTTGAGGCGAAGCTTACTGCCATCCTCGACAAAGTCCAAGCGATGCCGCTAGAGACCACCATGGCGGACATCTCCGCTGCTGCCGCTGAGGCGAAAACGACCATTGCCGAGGCCCGGACCACTTTGAAGGAAATCGAAGCCACGGCCGCCGCTGCCCGCAAGGTGCTCGATAATCCGGAGTTCCAGGGATTGCCTGCGGATTTGCGCGAGTCTCTGGAAGAAATCCAGAAATCCGTCAATAGTATCGGACCGGATGGGGCCGTGCAGGGCGACTTGCTGCGCACGCTCGACGAACTGCGCGCCACCCTGCGTTCCATGAAGGCGCTTTCCTCCACTATTGATGACAATCCGAAATCGCTGCTTTTCGGTCGCGATTCTTCGGGCAATCCAAAACCCAAGGCGCCAAAAGGTGACCGTTGATTTTTTCAATCTCATGATCCAGCGATTCTTCCTATTGACTTCGGTCGTTCTGCTAGCTGCTTGTTCTAATGGCTCGAAGTCGTTCTACGTTCTCACGGCGGATGGTCCCACGCCATCCGGCGGCGGCATCGGCATCGGTGTTGGGCCGGTCACCCTCGCGGAATACATCGACCGCCCGAACCTCGTCATGGCCGAGTCTGCGAACGAACTTTCTGTCGCGGAAAATCACCGTTGGGCTGGCGATCTAGCAGCTTCCATCACCCGCGTCACCGCCGCCAACCTCGGCCGGCAATTCAACACCGGCAACGTGCGCAGTTATCCATGGCAGAGTGATGACGGCATCCGCTATCAGATCACGCTCGACATCCGCCAATTCCATGGCGGAGCTGATGGCTACGCGGTGATCGAGGTTGGTTGGCGTGCCTACTCGTTGCCCGATCGGAAGATCAAGGCATCCCGGACATTTGTGGACCGCGAGCCGTTGGCGGCCGATGGCTATCAACCGCTCGTCGCCGCGCAATCCCGATTGCTCTCGCGTCTAGCAGAAGACATCGCCAAGGGGCTGAAGTGATGGTGGGCGTCAGGCGTTGCGAAGCGAGTGGATGGCGGCCGCCATGTCGGGCGCGCGGAAGGTTGAGGAGCCGGCGACCATGACATTGGCTCCGGCGTGGTAACAAGAGCCGGCGTTGGAGGCATCGATCCCGCCATCGACCTCGATGTGAAACGAGTGATTTCCCTGCGAGCGGAGCGCGGCGGCGGCGGCGATTTTTTCCAGCACTTCGGGCATGAACGATTGCCCGCCGAAGCCGGGAACCACGGTCATGCAAAGCAAGAGATCGATCTGATTCAAGAACGGCACGACCGCGCTGAGCGGAGTGGCGGGGTTGAGCGCGAGGCCGGCTTGACGGCCTGCGGCACGGATGCGGCGCAAGGTTTCCGCGACATCGTGCTCGGCCTCGATGTGGACGCTGATGAGGTCCGATCCGGCATCGATGAAACGTTGCAGATAATGGTCCGGGCGGGAAATCATCAGGTGGACATCGAGAAAGACATCGTTCGCGGCATCGACGGCTTGGACGATGGCGGGGCCGAACGAGATATTGTCCACGAAATGTCCGTCCATCACATCGAGATGCATCCAATCGGCTCCGGCTTGCACCGCGCGAGCGACTTCATCGCTGATTTTCGAAAAATCCGCGGCTAACAAGGAAGGGGCGATGACGCGTTCGTTGAAATGCTTCGTAATCACGAGAATGATACGAACCACGAAGCCAGACTGATGGCACGGAAATTTTTCTGTTTAGGCGGTTTGGGCGGGGTTTATCGAAGGCCTTTCCATTTTGGAATCCATCGTTCACACTTCGCGGCATGCATTCGATGACAGGATTTGGCCGTGGTTCTGCGGCGACAGATGCGTGGCACGCCACGGTTGAAATCAGCGCGGTGAATCGCAAACAGGCGGAGGTCGTGGTCCAAGCGCCGCGCGAGCTCAACGAGTTGGAAGCCCGCATCCGCAAAGCCGTGCTTGAGGTGGTTTCGCGTGGCCGGATTCAAGTTTCGATCAATCTGGAGCGGGCGGAAGGCATAGCGGCGAGTATCCAGTTGGATTCGGCGCTGGCGCACGCCTTTCACAACGCTTTCATCGAACTCGGGAAAACCGTCGGCCAGCCCTTGTTTCCCACGGCCGGGGATTATCTCCGCCAACCGGGAATCATCACGCTCAGCGGTGGTGCCATCGATCCCGAAGCCGCCTGGAAAGCGATCGAGCCCGCACTCAAAGACGCCTTGGCGGGGCTCGGCGCCATGCGCAACTCCGAGGGCGAACACCTCAAACAAGATTTTCTTGCCCGCCTCGCGATGCTGGTTTCCCTCGCCGATAAAATCGCTGCCGAGGCTCCCGCCCGGTCGATCCGCCAGCGTGAGTTGTTAGCCAAACGCTTGCGCGAGGCGAATCTCGATCTGGATCCCGGCGACGAACGTGTGGCCAAAGAGCTCGCGCTTTTCGCGGATCGTTGTGATGTGACCGAGGAACTGACACGCTTGGATTCCCATTTCGCGAAATTCCGCGATTACCTTGATGCGGCTGAAGCACCGGGCCGGGCGCTGGATTTTCTTTGTCAGGAATTGTCCCGCGAGTTCAACACCATCGGCTCCAAAGCCAACGATGCCGGCATCGCGCAAACCATTGTCGAGGCCAAAACCGAACTGGAAAAAATCCGCGAGCAAGTCCAGAACGTCGAGTGAGGAGCGGTAATTGTTAGCCGCGTTTGTTGCGGTGCCAGGCTGAGGTGTCGGGTTTTAGGAGGAGCGCCACGGGGTGGTCGGCGAGTGAAAGGGCATCGACGACGTGGGCGAGCAAGACCAAGGAGGCGGCGGAGTCGAATAAGGCGTCATGCCAAGATTTTTCCGGGACGATGGCGCGCACGGTATCGGTGAGGCCGAGGCAATGGCAGAGTGAGCCGAGCGAGTGGTCGGTTAGATCGGGCCAGGCGGCGCGGGCGAGCAGGAGGGTGTCGATCCATGGGCCGAAGCCGTGGCCGGGAAAGGCGCGCAGGAAGCGTTTTTCGGTGCCTTTCCCGTGGGCGACGACGACGGCGCCGGCGAGTCGTTGTTTGAGAACCGGCCAGAGGGACAGGAGGGACGGGGCCTCGGCGAGTTGATCCGGGCCGATGCCATGGATTTTCCGGGCGGACCAGAGGATGGGTTGGTCGGTGTGCAGATAGGATACGAAGGGCTCGTGATGGCCGCCTGTGAGCGACCATGAGGCGAGGCCGACTTGGACCGGGCTGTCGGTTTTTCCGCGTTCCGCGCCGGCGGATTCGAAGTCGATCGCGGTGAAGCGGCAATGGCGGATGAGCGGCATGGGCGGGGGGACTTTTGCAGTAACGACGGGGAGGGATCAACGCGAATGATGGGGGTGTGGTGAATATCTGGCGACATGCCGCTTGCTTTCTGCGAATGCGGCGGAAGGATTTCCGCCATGCGAAATTGGGAACAATGTTATCAAACGGGCGAGACTCCATGGGATAAAGGGTGCGCGGCACCGCCTTTGCTGGAGCTCATCGAGCGGCACGGCGTGGCTTTGTGGGGCGGCGGTCGGGTGTTGGTGCCGGGCTGCGGTTTCGGTCATGATGTGCGGGCGTTGGCGGCGCAGGGTGTGGCAGCGCATGGCGTGGATATTGCGGAAACGGCGGTCGAAAAGGCGCGCTTGATGCCGGGCATCGGGTTGGAAACTTACGCTGTTGGTGATTTTTTGGATCCTGACTGGCGTGTCGGTCAACGGTTTTCCGCGTTGTGGGAGCACACGTGTTTTTGTGCGATTCATCCTGGGCAACGGGAAAATTATGCGGCTTCGGCGGCGGCGGTGTTGGAGCCTAGTGGGGTTTTGGTTGGGGTGTTTTATTTGACGCCGAATGATCCGGGTGAAGATGACAGCGGACCGCCATTCAAGGTTTCCATCGAAGAGATCGATACCTTGTTTTCGAGGTGGTTTGAGCGGATCGATGGCTGGGTGCCTCAAGCCGCATATCCAGGACGTGAGGGCCGCGAATGGGTGGGGGTGTTCCGCAAACTTCCGCAGGCGCGGGTTGCAGGATAGACAGGATGTCGCTAGCGTGCCGCTTGAAAACCGATGAGAAGCCGTCTGAAATTTCTTTTATTCACTCTGTTGGCGTGGCCCGGCCTGTCTGCGGGCGAGCGGCTTCCGATCAATGACAAGCAGGCGCCGGAGACCCGAAAAGACTTGGAGTCGATTCAATCCGCGTTGCTCGCCGCATTGCCGAAGGTGCGCGCGGCCACGGTTGGCATCGAGCTTGAAGAAGGCTTCGGCACCGGCGTGATTGTTTCCGCGGATGGGTTGGTCCTCACGGCGGCCCACGTCAGCGGCGGGGTGAAAAAGAAGATCATCGTGATCTTGGAGGACGGCACCAAATTGAAGGCGCAAACGCTCGGCCTGAACTCGGAAACAGACGCCGCCATGATCCGCATCACCGAGCCCGGGACATGGCCGTTTGTGGAGATCGATCGCAATGATTCCGCGCGTCTCGGCGACTGGGTGTTCGCGCTCGGTCACTCCGGCGGCTTCGATAAAAATCGTGGTTTGGTGACGCGTCTCGGTCGGTTGGTGCGGATGGCGAACTCGACGTTTCAATCCGATTGCATTCTGATAGGTGGCGATTCCGGCGGTCCGTTGTTTGACTTGCAAGGCCGACTGGTGGGGATCAACTCGCGTGTTGGGAATGAGGTGCAGGAAAACATGCATGTGCCGATGAGCGAGTTCGTCGGCAAGTGGGACGATTTGCTCAAGGGCGAGTTTATCGGTGAAGGCCCGTTTACCAAGAAGCCGGTCAAGGGTAGCGGATTCCTCGGTCTCGCCACCGAGGCCCGGTCGGAAGGTGGATTGAAAGTCACGAAAGTCGGCAAAAAAACCCCGGCGGAAACCGCCGGACTCAAGGTGGGAGATGTGATTCTCAAGCTCAACGACATACCACTCGCCAAGCGCGAGGATTTGCAAAATCTTCTCAAGGAAATGGCCGAGGGTGATGAAATCACGCTCGATCTGCTACGCGGTGGCAAAAACGAAACCCTCACCCTCAATCTCGGTGCACGCTAACTGGATCCGCTCATTCGCTGTTTTCGCGATGATTTCCCCGGCATGGGGCCAACAAAATCTGGATGCGGCTTTCCGTAGCACCGGCAGCGCGGTGGTGGCGGCGTTCGAGAGTCAGCGCGCCGTGCTTCAAACCTCCAGCGCGGTGCTTCTCGATGGTCGCGATGAGTCCGGCTATGGGGTCATCATTTCATCCGAAGGTCATATTCTAACCAAAGCCAGTGAGTTTCTCCAACTCAAGAAGCCCACCATCACGGTGGACCGGACGAAATACTCGGAGGTGGAAATGCTCGCCATGGATCCCGAGTGGGATGTGGTTTTATTGAAAATCAAGGCGAGCGGCTTGGTCCCGGTGGTTTACGCGCCGACGAGTGCCGTCCCGCAAGGCACCTGGGTGGTGGCGAATGGTGTGACCACCCGCAACGCCCGCCGTGTGCTCACGGGCATCGTCAGCGCGAATATCCGCGAGATTCCGGTATCCGGCGGGCCTGCGCTCGGCGTGGTTCTGAAGGAAGGATCCAAGAAACTCGAAGTCGAGGATGTTGCTGAAAAGGGCGGCGCGCAAGAGGCCGGCATCAAGAAGGGCGACGTCATTCTCAAAGTGGCTGGGAAAGTCGTGAAAACCATTAGCGAACTCAGCGATGCGCTCAAGGATTACAAGGCGGGAAGCAAGGTTGAGATCACACTCCGGCGGGAGAAAAAAGAGCTTGCCGTGAGCGTCCGCCTAACAGCCAAGAGCGAATTGTTCACCGAGCAGGCGAACCGCAACGACCAGATGAGCGGCGATTTTTCCAATCGTCGCAGCGGTTTTCCCCGGGTGCTGCAACACGACATCCTTGGAACCAGCAAGATCGTCGGCGGACCCTTGCTAGATTTGGATGGTCGTTGTCTCGGCATGAATATCGCCCGCGCCAATCGCGCCGAGAGTTTTGCGATTCCCGTGGAGGATCTCAAAACCCTCGCCGAGCGCCTGATGAGCCAGAAGCCGGCGGAGAAATGATCTGAGGCATGTCATGCTTTGCCGTAGAGCGGGCCGTAATTTCCGCAGGCGCGGAAATCGGCTCCTTCGAGATCGGCGGTGCCGAAGGTGCGCCTGGCGCTGGGGCGGCTTGGACGGAGTGTAGGTCGCACGTGCAAAGATCTTTCTTGAGAAACTCCATAGTCCTAGTAGCTTCTCTTTATTGTCCAATGAGCATAACTCACACCAACCCACCGGATCCGCTGGGTCAAATGTCCGGGGAATACCGGGAGATCCGCTCGAATCAGCCATCGCGTTCGTCGGCGGAAATGCGCGCACAACTGGAGAAGAACCGTTTGGATTACGCCGAAAAGCAGCATTCGCCCAACGTGCCGCAATCATCCAGTGGGCTGAAAAAAGCGGGCTGATTGTGAACCCCTCCCTGTGGGAAGGAAAAGCTCATATCGGAGGTTCTGAGCACGACATCTGGGAATTGGATGGCGAGGTTTGGAAAGTCACTCGCCCGGATCGTTTCGGTTGGACCGTCCTTCCGGGAGAAGATGGAGTTCCGGGAATCGCCGAAGCTACCCCGCTCGAATATTTGGAACGTTGGAAGAACGCGAATCGCCTGCTGGGTGACAACGCGAAGCTGCGGGGTGTGGCGGAAACCGACGAAGGCGTTCAGATTGTCATTTCGCACCCGTTCATCGAGGGACCTTATCCTGAGAAGCGCGACATCATCATCGAACTTCGCAAACGTGGATTTGTCATGGTGCCGAAGTTTTTCATCGGCTCCGAATCGGATTCATCATTTTACCATGAAGAAGAGCGGATCGGGATTTTTGACGCGACCTGCGACAATTTCATTCTGAGCCAAAATATCCCGATTCCGGTGGATGTGGTCATCGTCGCAGTGAGTGACCTGCTGCGGTTTCAGTTGCTGGGCATGATTCCACCTTCTTGTTTATGATGAAGGATGTGGTTTGTCGCGGAGTATGTTAGGCTTTGCCGTAGAGCGGGCCGTAATTTCCGCAGGCGCGGAAATCGGCTCCTTCGGGATCGGCGGTGCCAAAGGCGCGCCAGGCGCTGGGGCGGAAGACGCGGTCCTCGCTGACGTTGTGCATGTATACCGGAATGCGCAGCATCGAGGCGAGCGTTAGATAAAGGTGACCGACATGGCCGCAGGTCATCACGCAGTGGTTGGCGCCCCAATTGTTCATGACTTCGTAGGCGCTGACGAAAGCTCCTTTGCCGGTTAGAATTGGAGCGAACCACGTGGTCGGCCAGGTCGGGTTGGTGCGTTGGTCGAGTGCGTCATGGACATCGTCCGGGAGATCGACCGTGTAGCCCTCGGCGACTTGCAGGGCAGGGCCGAGGCCATCGACGAGGTTGAGGCGGATCATGGTGGCGGGCATTCCACCACGGGTGCGGTAGCGGGTGCTCCAGCCGCCGCCGGGGAAATACTCGGTGATCGACGGATGCCAAGTGGTGGCTTTGAGGCATTTGTCCACTTCGGCATCGGTGATGTCCCAGAACGGTTTCATGGTCGGTTTGCCATGGGCGTCGGTTTGTTCGCCAGTGCCATCGAGCGCGGCCGGGCCGGAGTTGATGAGGTGGAGGATGCCATCGCCGATGAGGGGGTGGCTGACTTTTTTGCCGCTGGCGGTCTCGATGGCTTCAAGGCTCCAGTAAGTCCGGAGGTCGGCGAAAATCTGCGCGGTGTTAGTGAGAAGGTGGCCGAAAAGCATGCCCGCGCCGTTGAGCGCGTCGTTTTCGGTGGCGACGATGTAGGGTGCTCGCTTGCCGTTCCAATCGAATGACGAGTTGAGAATGGCTTCGAGGAAATCGCCGTTCGGGAAGTGGTCGGTCCATTGGCGTTGGCCCTGGAAACCGGCGGCGATGGCGTTGTGGCCATGCGCTTGCTCGCCGAGTCCCATTTTCGCGAGTTCCGGATTGCCGACCATGAGGTCGCGGGCGATGAGCGCCATTTTCACGCTGTCTTCCAATTCGGTGTCGAGCTGCTCGCGTGAGCGGGTGGTTTCCGGCGAGTTGTAATCTTTGCCTTCGGGGCAGTTTTTCTTCACCCAGGCGAGTGCTTTTTGATATTCGGCGGGATCGTAGCTGCCTTTGCGCATGCGGCCGGCGACTTCGCTCATGTCGATGGCTTCGACACGCATGCCGAACCATTTTTCCCAAAGTTTCGTATCCACCACTGAGCCGGCGATGCCCATGGAGGTGCCACCCATCGAGAGGTAGGATTTGCCGCGCATGAGGGCCACGGCGAGTCCGCACTGGGCGAACGAGAGGAGTTTTTCGCGCACATCGGCGGGGATCGAGGTGTCGGTGGCGGATTGCACGTCCTTGCCGTAGATGCCGAAGGCGGGAAGGCCTTTTTGGGTGTGGCCGGCCAGCACGGCTGCCAAGTAGACCGCGCCGGGGCGCTCGGTGCCGTTGAAACCCCAGATGGCTTTCGGCGTGTGCGGATCCATGTCCATGGTTTCCGAACCATAACACCAGCAGGGCGTGACGCTGAGGGAAACGCCGACATTCGAGAGCTTGAACTTATCCGCGCAGGCGGCGGCTTCGGCGACTCCGCCGATGCAGGTGTCCGCGATCACGCACTCGACGGGCGAGCCATCCGGGTAGCGGAGCTCGGCGGCAAAGAGCGCGGCCACAGCCTTGGCTTGTTGCATGGTGCGCTCTTCGAGCGATTCACGCACGCCGCCGAGACGGCCATCAATGGTGGGGCGAATGCCGATTTTTGGATAGTTTGTCTTTTTCATGGTCGATGGATTCAAGATTCCTTGCGGAGTGAAGGTGGCAGATGCAGTAGGTTTGTCAGTTATTTTTTGTGAAATTTCAAGTTGAGTTGCTTATTCGGGGCATGATGATTTCAAACAAGCATGCCGATTTTTGTCTTGTTCGAGCTGGCGTGGCCGGGCATAAAATGAGCGATGAATGAACTTCGTGACGCCAGTTCCTATGTTTCGCGGCAGGTCGAGTCATCGCGCCTGTTTTTTCTCGATCCCGCCGGGGACGAGGATTTTGCGGTGGTGTTCGGCGGATACGAGCGCTGCGGGCCGGAGTATCAGATCGACCGACAGAATTTTCCGTGGTTTTGCTTGGAATTCGTGAGTCGCGGAGCGGGGAAGCTGACGCTCGGTGGGGTTAGTCACGACCTTAAACCCGGCAGTTGGTATGTTTATGGTCCGGGCTTGCCGCAGCAGATTGAGAGTTCGGAGGACAAGCCGTTGGGCAAATATTTCATTGGGTTCACGGGCAGCGGGGTGGCGGATTTTTTGGCGCGATATGAGATCGGGCCGGGATTTGTCTCACGCTGTCTCAAGGGTGAGCCGATCCGGCGGAGCTTCGACATGTTGATTGACTGCGGCGTGCGGAAATCCGGGTTGGCGAGGCCTCTGTGTTCGTTGATCACGCGCCAGTTGTTGCTGATGTGCCGGGATGATGCGGCGGACCCTGGCAATACCGATTCGCCCGCTTTCGCGACGTTCGCGCGGGTGCGGGAGATGATTGAAGGGCATTTTCTCGAGCTCGGGACCTTGGAGGCGATCGCCCGCGCTTGTGCGATCGATGCGCCGTATCTCTGCCGATTGTTCGCCCGCTACCACGATGAGAGTCCCTATCAATTTCTCACGCGCCTGCGGATGGATCACGCCTCGCGGCTGCTATTGGAGGGCGATGCTACGGTTAAATCGGTGGCGGCAGCGCTGGGATTCAAGGATGCGTTTCACTTTTCGCGGGTTTTTAAATCCGTG
>CAYRLT010000669.1:0-6561 GCA_964425095.1 uncultured Luteolibacter sp. | reverse complement strand
CCATCGGGACAGCGACATTGACTTAGCTTTTTTGCCCGACTGTCCATGTGATCCGGTAGAAGTATTCGATAAGGCCAACCAGCTTGCTGAAAAGCTCGGGCGGCACGTGGATTTAGTTGACCTCCGCCGCGCCAGCACGGTGATGCGCAAGGAAGTGCTGCGAAGTGGAATACTGTTGCAAGAATCCGATCGCAATCGTCGCCAAGAGTTTGAGATGATGGCATTCTCAGACTATGCCCGCTTGAACGAAGAGCGGCAACCCGTCTTGCGTAAACTGGCTCTCTCAATTCCATGATCGACGACGTTTATCTCAACAAATCGGCGATCATCCGTCGTTGTCTGAAACGGATCCAGGAGGAATTTCGTGGCGATCCGGCAAGGCTGGAAAATTTCACTATCCAGGATGCCATCGTGCTCAATATCCTGCGGACCTGTGAATCCGCAATTGATCTTGCCATGCACCTGGTTGCAGAGCGTCGGCTTGGGGTACCACAAAGCAGTCGTGATGCCTTCGCGATACTGGAAACTGCCGGATTGCTCAGTGCCAATTGCTCCAGATCGATGATGCGAATGTGCGGTTTCCGCAACATCGCGGTGCACAACTATCAGGAAATCGAAGAACCCATTCTGCTATCAATACTGCGATCCAATTTGTCGGATTTCGATTCGTTTCTCGATGAACTGAATCATTTTTACCAGCAGGGATAAGGTAGCATACGCGCCCTCGCGTGTCCCATGACGCGCCCTCGCGGCATGGCTACGTCACCTTCACTATCGACGCGCCCACCCAGTTTACACGCATGTTTTCCGCGAGGGCGCGAAAAACCCCACGCGAGGGCGCGTGGGCTCCCCGAGATGTTTCCTCTTCCTCTCCCTCTTCCGACCTTCGACTTTTAGACTTTTAGACTTTTAGACCTTCGACCGCGCAGCGTCTTCATCTTCATCTCCGTTTCGAATTTAATGCTTAGAATTTAGTTCTTTCTTCCCCATGTCCTTCACCATCATCACTCCCAGTTTGAATTACGGTCGTTTTCTCGGCGACTGCTTGGAAAGCGTGGCGGCGCAGGGGAGCGTGGGCGTCCCGCCCGCATCTTCGGACCACCCACCAAGCGACCCGACTCAGATGCGGGCGGGACGCCCACGCTCCCTTGAGATCGAGCACCTTGTCATTGATGGTGGATCGACGGATGACAGCGCGGCGGTGGCGGCGCGGTTTCCACATGTGGTGTGGACGCAGGAAGCGGATCAGGGCATGTCCCATGCCATCAACAAGGGCTTCGACCGCGCGCAAGGCGAGTGGGTGATGTGGTTGAATGCGGACGATCGGCTCAAGCCCGGCGCGCTTGCAGCTATGTTGCAGCACCTGTGCAAATCCTCGGCCGACGTTGTTTACGGCGATTGGGATTTTGTGGATGAAGCAGGGATTTTTCAACGACATGTGACGGCCCCGAAGTGGTCGCGTTTCGTGCATATCCATCATCATTGTTATGTGGGGTCCACGGCGGCGTTTTATCGGAAAGCGTCAGTGATCGACGAAGGTCACCGACTGCGGGAGGATTTCCACTACGTCATGGACGGCGAGTATTATGCGCGTTTGGATCAAGCGGGCAAACGCTTCGAGCACGTGCCGGTCACGGTCGCCGATTTCCGGATGCACGGAGAGAATGCCTCGCAACGCCACTCAGGCATCACCCGGGATATGGATCAAATACTAGCAGCGGAGCGACAACACGTCGAATCGAGGTCGATCCGTCGGGCGTATGGCATCACATTGTTTGAAGATCCCTATCTGAACGGAATCGTCGATGGGGTGCTATGGATCGTGGCGAGGGCGTGGAAGGGGGTGAAGAGGTGTTTCGGTTTTTCGGTGTTTCGGTGAATCGGTAAGAGAAGAGGAAGAATCACATGAACAAGGTCAATAGCGTTCGCGAACTGGATGTATATAAGGCGGCATTTTCGCTGCAACAGGAGATATTCCGAATCTCTAAGAGGCAGTCTGAATATTACCAAAGGCAGGGACCTATCCTCCGGGAGGTCCGCGTGCATGGGGAGTGAATGATGAAGCGCCTAGGCTCTGGGTCATTCTCTTTTCATGCGCAGGACCGCCCGGAATGCCCCGGCTGCTCGTAGCAGCGTATATACTTCGCGAAGCGCATTCCGCATGGCCGAAGGCAATATCGGCCCCCGCCCATTTTCAATTCTTCCGCCATAGATCCAAAAGTAAAAAGCAAAAGCTCCGCGCGAAGCCCCTCCGTTTCCTTCGTTACCTTCTGTTTAAAAATCTGAATATTAAAGAATTTGAACAAAACCACCGAAGGCTTGTAGGTGGTTTGGACAGGAGCTATTCGCGACGTGCCCGCAGGGCGAAAAGCCGTGGGGCGGCTTTGAGTCAAAAGCACGCAAAGCAAACGAAGGACGTCCCTTCCTCACCTTTTCAATTCTTCAGCAAAAGATCCGAAGGTAAAAAACAGAGCCAATGAATGAAGCCATGAACCAGCAACCGCGAATCGCCGCCATCTTCGCTACAATGGACCGCTCGGCTACCGCCGTGGCATGCGTGCGGGCGCTGGCGGCGCAGACGCGCGCGCTGGAGTTGGTGGTGGTGGCGGACAATGTTTCATCGGATGACACGGTGGTCGCTTTGGCTGGGCTGGGCGATTTGCCATTCGAGCTAATGATTCACCGCATGGCGGAGAACCTAGGGAATGCGGGCGGCGTGGAGGAGGCGATGGAGATTGCCTTTGCGAATGGCGCGGATGCGGTGTGGATATTGGATGACGATTCATGGCCGCGACCGAATGCGTTGTCGGCGATGTTAGAAAAACCGTGGGACCCGAGGGTGGTGAGGCATGCGTTGCAGATTGACCCGAAGAGCGGGCGTTTTACTTGGCCGTTGCAAGTGGCGGACGGGGTCGGTGGGTGGAGGTTGGTGGAGACCCTGGAGGATCTACCCGATGGAGATTTCATCCCGAGCCGGATCATTTGGACTGGTGCTCTCATTCCGCGTGAGGTGCGGGAGAAAACAGGACCGGTGAATGGCGAGCTGTTTATCCGCGGGGAGGATGAGGAATATCCCTGGCGTATCGAGCAAGCCGGCTTTCGGCAAGAAGCGGTGCGGAAAGCGATCTTGGATCATCCGGGACCGGAGGACATCGTGCATTGGACGTGGTGCGGGAAACATTTCTTCTTCGAGCAAGGACTCGCCGATTGGAAACTGTATTACAAAGTCCGCAACATGGTCTGGCTCAAGCGTCGACAGTCCGGTGGCATGCGGGCATTGGCAATAGCTCTAACCTATGCGCTTGCCGCCTCATCGATCGATGGCCTGCATCGCCTGCCACTGATTTGGGAAGCAGTGTGGGATGGGTGGAATGGGAGGTTGGGGAGAAGACGCTGCGCGGTCTAAAGGTCTAAAGTTCTAACATCGAAGAGGAAGAGCCATAAGGAGGCACCACACTCCTGTGGTGCATGCGGATGTGGGGCCAATGAAATGCGCGAAGCTCTCCCCCAAAGGCATTTCATCCGCATCCACGACATGAGTGTCGTGGCTCCACAGAAATGTCGTAGCTCCTTATTGTGACGCTTATCTCCCTCTTCCGACCTTCGACCTTTAGACTTTTAGACCTTCGGCCGCGCAGCGTCTTCATCTTCATCTCCGTTTCGGATTTAATGCTTAAAATTTAGTGCTTCATCTCTTCCTCTTCTTCCAAACCCACAACGCTAGGGCGATGCCGATAGCGTCTGTAGTTAGATCCGCCACATCATCCCAGCCAAAGCCATAGCCGAAGCTCGTCTGAGCGGCTTCAATCGCTATTGCCAAGCCGGCGGCCAACATGATGGTGGATTTCCGGCTCACCAAGGATGCGAATACCAAGGTGGGAAGAAATAACAGCAGCGCATGCAGGATCGGCCTCAACATCGACAGGTAATGTTTCACCTTGATGATCCAGCCATCTTGAATCGGAATTTTGCCGGTAGCTTCAAGCATCGGTGCTGGCAAACGGTGAGCGGGTGTGGGCAAAACCGATTTAACGTCGCTTGTCGGACGTTCATCACCAGCGATCAATGCGACAGGCGGCTCGATCTTGAATGGAATGACCAGCGACCGGAGAGTCTTCCATGGTCCCGGAACCGCTAAAAACACTGCGGCAACAACCCAAATCACCGCTGCCAGCGCACTCATCCAGCGCGATCGATTGCCGACCATTTGCAAAAACATCCAAATCCATAAAGTCCAGACGACCACCAGCACCCACTGTCCGAATTTCCAAAGCGCCCTCCCCCGCACCGGGATCATTTCCAAGCTGGAAATTTCAAATTCTCCCCCGCGGCCGAGATGCTCGATCCATAACACTGGAATCGATCGTCCATTCGCAGGCCTGAGCACCAACTCGTTATCGCCGCTGTCGCTATCGCCGCGCAGCGAACCGACTGGATCCAACTCCAACTTCACGGTGCCGTCGGAAGATCGCCATTCAATCAAGGCACGGCCATCGTCCCACTCCTGCGGGCCGACCGTGAGATTTTTTGTCTTCATGCGGTAGCGGATCAGGAAAGCCTCCACCGGTGGGACGTCAGGCAATTCCATCCGCAATCTTACGCGCGGGTTTTCTTGGCTCACGACCAGTCGCAAGACCGGGTCCTGAGCGCTTCCCTGCCACTCCGCGCCAGCAGGAAGAACCGGGAACGCCGTCCGCAACTCCGCCAAACCTATCTCCGAGGCAGCCGGCATGCGTTCAAATCGATGCCCCCAAAGCACGAAGAGACCCGCGATCAGCAAGGGAAATGTGACCCAAAGAGAAACTCGGCGCATCCTGCCACAAAACCAACACCATTCCGCCCCAGTGCCAACACATTTTAGCGGATTCATTTTCTGCTGTTGCAGCGGGTCGATTTTGAGGCTTAGCTGTCCGCATACTGCACCATTTAATTCATTCCAATGCCTCTCAGCCACAATGAATCCTTCCGTATCCAGGCACTGCAATTGACCGACGCCCTACTCGTCTGGCTGTCATTCTTGGCTGGTTGGGAAATTCGTGGTCTTTTGCGGATCTTTTTGGACATGGGCGTCGAAGAGGCGAATCTCAGCGATTCGCTCAACTGGATGCTCTATATCGCGGTTCCCTTCACCCCGCTGGTGCTTGAGCGCTTCGGTTTCTACGACCACATTCGGACGAAAACCACAAGCCAGGCGATCGGGCAATTGTTCAAGGGCATCTTGATGATCGCCCTGCTCATCGGGATCTTCGCGATGGCAGCCAAGCTGATGGACGTGCGCCGTCTGGCGCTGGGCATCGGGTTTCTGTTCGTCTTCGCCGCGTTGATCGTTCGTGACCGGCTCACCACCGCCTGGCTCAAGCACCACACCACCCAGGAATCGGCGAAGGAACGCGTGGTGCTCGCCGGCTCCAACGCCGAAACCACCCAGTTGCTGGCGGAACTCGATCCTGACATCACCGAGGGTTGGAAAATCATTGATCACTTCGATCTGGAGGAGCGGGAGGTCGAGGAGTTGTTTGCCCTGTTGAAAAACCAAGCGGTAAGCCGGGTTATTTTCGCGGCGAAAGAAACCGGATTCGAGAAGGTGGCGCAGGCGGTAGAAGCTTGCGAACTTCAAGGTGTGGAGGCATGGATCGCCGCGTCGTTCATTCGCGCTCAAATCGCCCGACCGGTCTTCCATGTGCTCGGAAACAAGCCGATGCTCGTCTTGCGTTCAACGCCCGAACTTTCTTGGGCGTTGCTTTTTAAGGATACATTCGACCGAGTGTCGGCCGCGCTGATCATTCTGCTGACTCTGCCGCTCTGGGTCTTCGCGGCGATCGGTATCCGCCTGAAGAGCCCCGGTGCGCCGGTGTTTTTCTCGCAAATGCGCGCCGGCCGCTACGGTCGACCATTCCGGATGTGGAAATTCCGCACCATGGTGGCCAATGCCGAAGAACTCCTCGACCAGATCAAAGAAGATCACGGCAACCAAATGGACGGGCCGGTTTTCAAACTCGATCAGGACCCGCGGGTTTTCAGCTTTGGATCTTTGCTTAGAAAACTCAGCATCGATGAGCTTCCGCAACTTCTCAACGTGGTCAGCGGCGACATGAGTCTGGTCGGTCCCCGCCCGCTTCCGCTCTACGAAGTCGAGGCATTCTCTGAAATGTCCCATCGCCGCCGCCTGAGCGTGAAACCCGGCATCACCTGCGAATGGCAGGTCGGGGGCCGCAATAAAATCACCAGCTTCGAGGATTGGGTCGCGATGGACCTTCGTTACATCGACAACTGGTCGCTCTGGCTTGATTTCACCATCCTCCTTCGCACCATCCCCGCCGTGCTATTCGGCAAAGGCGCCCGGTAGGGCGGATCCGGCCCGGTCCGCCCACTTTACGCCCGAGCGCGAACCGCAGATGAAACGTGAATGCCATTTTACAAGGTAGGGCGGATCCGGCCCGGTCCGCCCAATACTGGCCACTTAAGCGCATTTGCGGATTAATTCGATGATTTTCGGTTGCTCCCGGACTTTTGGCGGTTTGCCGCCATTTCGGATTTTAAACTTCGCCCTTGCCCGTCCTT
>CAYRLT010000668.1:0-2329 GCA_964425095.1 uncultured Luteolibacter sp. | reverse complement strand
GTCGAATCCGGCGAGGCATCGTCGCTGACGAGAATCTCGCAGTTTGGCGGCAGCCGGTCATACGGAATGCGCCGAAACACGCTTTCGAGATGCGCCTCGGCATTGTAAGCGACGATGAGAATGAGGGATTTGGGTTCCGACGGCGTCATGGCATGGGCCATTCAAGCAGAAATCCCGCATCGCACCACCCTGCATTTTGGTGGGCAGACTCAGCGCTGTGGCGCGCGACCAGATTTCAGATTCTCTGCGGGAAACATGACGCCGACCAAGCGGAGCCTTCGGGTTTTGACTGCGGTGTGCGCCACAGGAACATCCTCTACTTCGCACACCCCGTCTTCCGTCACTATCGAACCTACGGGGCAGTCGCAAACCGCGAGCCCATCGCGTGTGCCATCCGCAACTTCCTTGGCGAGTCCATCTCGCTCACCACGAATCTCCCCTCAACGGCACGGGTCGCGCTGGCTTCACAGCCGGAAGAAAAGCGTCACGACCTGCACCTGCTCGCCGCCGCCCGCCTCGTGCCGCAGGGAACCTCATTGCCCCTTGAAGTCAATGGCGACCGTGTGAGCCTCCGCCTGCCGGAGTTTTCCTGCCATCAGATGATTGAATTGCAGGGATAATTCCGTCAGAGCCTTCCGTCACAATACTGTTCAGATGAAAGGCCCGTCCCTCTATTTTGAATGCTTTTGGCAGGGTGGGCTGGCTCAAACCCCCAACGTGGCAACAAACCCATACCCACCCCCTCGGCAGACACTTTTTTGTCTCGCGTTCATTTTTTGAGAAAAACTCTTGCATCCGTCGAAAAACATTTCATCACATTTCAAATGACGGCTGATTATTCTCGGCTTGAATTAAAAAACTGAATTAAACCACACCTAAATTAGTGGCAATTATGAAACCCTCCAAACTCATCCCCACCATCATAGCCCTCGCGGCCGGACTCTCCGGAGCAAATGCTGCGCAGCTCTTCACCAACGGCAACATGGACACGTTCAACTCTGGTGTCCCCACTGGTGGCTGGTACGCCACAGGGTCAAACGTGACGCCGTCACAAGAGAGCACCAATAGCCCCTTCGTGAATGCCTACGCGAACAACAGCAGTTCGTTCAAAGTGATCGAAACTGGTGGCAACCAAGACGGATATGCTCAAGCCTTTTCCTCCACGACCAACTACCAGACCGTCACGGTTAATTTGGACTTCATGGTCCCGACTCTGACGCCTTCCCAGGCCGCCGGCACATGGGGCATCCAGTTCGACGGAGGAGGCGCTAGTGGCATAGCTTCCAGTTCGATCCACTACCGCATCGACAGGAATGGTAATTTTTCGATCGCCAATGGAGCAGGTATTACCGACATCGTCGCTTTGGAAGCGGGTTCATGGTACAACATCCAAGCAACCTTCATTACCACCGCGATCAACGATGGCAGCAACAATGGAGCCGGTTATCAGTTCGGTTCAATCACTAAGTCTGGCGGTGCCACCACCTCTTGGAATAATGTGGCCGCGATCAATACCTCGTTGGGCTACAGTCGCCTGCTCGTCCGTGACCGTTCCGCCGCTCAATCCAGCGGTCTCCTGATCGACAACATTTCGGTCGTCAACGCAATTCCAGAGCCCTCTTCGGCATTGCTGCTCTTGGGTGGAGGATCGCTGCTCGCTTTCCGCCGCCGCCGCGCATCGATCTAAATACCGCATCGTTTTTTAATTCTAAGCCGCCCGAGGCCTGTTGCGCATTGCACAGCCCGGGCGGCTTTTTTGTTACGGTTGGAATTTTCTATTGTCCACATCCTCCGCCACCGGCCGCGAGGCCGCTCAGATGAAATCTATTTTGTGGACTTGAAGCAAAACGCAGAGATGCGGAGCGCGCGGAGGAAGGCGCGGAGATTTCGCTTAGTTCGGGTATGGATTGGGGAGCCACGCTCCCTCGCGCCATGAGTGGCTCGATGGCGATTTGGCGCGATTGGTTTTTCTGATGCATGTTTTCAGCGAGGGCGCTGAAAACCACACGCGGGGGCGCGTGTGCTCCCCGAGGGGAAAATTCAGGCGCGCTGAGCAAAGCGCGAAGTCTTTTTGTGGGTGGGTATAGGCACCTCGTGAAACCGAAGCCCCCTCAAATCCCCTCCGCGAAGCCCTCCGCGCTCTCTCCGCGGCTCGGCGTTTCGATTCTGCAAAACCTCACCTCACGCGTCCGGCTTCTTCGCGGCATCTTCTTTGAGTCCGCCGAGGAAGAGCAGGACTGCGGCGATGCAGATGCAGGAGTCGGCGACATTGAAGGCCGGCCACCAGCCGCCGCTTGATGGAACGAGCTTGTCGTAGAAGGGGATCTTG
>CAYRLT010000667.1:0-2457 GCA_964425095.1 uncultured Luteolibacter sp. | reverse complement strand
TCGTCGAGCACTTGGAGATTCGCGCGGCATGTCTCGACAATGAGTTGCACGGCGGCCCCGGTGAGCGGAGCGGTGGCCGCGGCGACGAGTTGCTGCTGAGCTTTTTCGCGAGCGTAGTCGCCGGGTTCGGTGCCGGGCTGCTGGCCGGTCAGCTCCAGGGCCTTTTGCTCGATCGCTTCGCCATCGATAGCATGGAAAAGGTTTTTCACCAACTGACCAAGCGAGACCCCGCTGGTTTTTTCGGCGATCTTCTGTTTTTGCTGATCGTTGAGCATGCGCTCGATGCGAGCGAGGCGTCCGGCGAGGGAGGAAATGGTATCGGCATCGGTCGCGCCCATGACAACCTCCATGGCAAGGTCCTTGAAAGGCACGGATGGCTTGGTGATGGGCGGGCGGCTCGCGGTCTTGAGGGACTTGGTGACACCGATGGCATCGACGATGACATAGTGCGTCTTGGCAGTCTTGGCAGCGGGCGAGGCTTTCCTCAAGCCATCGTGATCGAGCGTGCGGGTGCCACGGCCTTTCATTTGCTCGAAGTAACCGCGGGACTTCACATCGCGCATGAAGAGCAGGCATTCGAGCGCCTTCACATCGGTGCCGGTGGCGATCATGTCCACCGTCACGGCGATGCGCGGGTGATATTCGTTGCGAAACTGTTGAAGGACGGACTTGGGGTCCTCCTCATTCTTGTAAGTGACCTTTTTGCAGAAGGCAGAGGACTCGCCGAATTCTTCGCGAACGATTTGGATGATATCGTCGGCGTGGGAATCGGTTTTGGCAAAGATGAGGGTTTTCGGCACCTCGTATTCGCCATCAGCGCCGCCGCGATCGGGGAAAATTTCCGGCAGCTTGTCGCGGAAGGTTTTCACGACGGTGCGGATCTGCGAGGGATTCACGATGTCGCGATCGAGCGCCTTGTTCGAATAGGTCTCGTCTTCATCCAGCGATTCCCAGCGCTTGGCGCGGGTGAGCTTTTCGCGTTTCTCGACCAACCCTTTGAGAACAATGCCACCGTTTAGCGTGACATCAGTTTCGATGACATAGATTTCGCCCTGCACATTCACGCCATCGGCCACCGCGTCTTCGTGAGTGTATTCGGAGACGACATTTTGATTGAAAAATGCGTAGGTGCGCGCGTCTGGCGTGGCGGTGAGCCCTACGAGGAAGGCATCGAAATAATCGAGCGCCTGCCGCCACAGGTTGTAAATCGAGCGGTGGCATTCATCGATGATGATGAGATCGAAGTGCTCGATCGGGACCTTTTCATTGTAGGTCACGGGGAAAGGTTCCTTGCGGGTGGTCTTACGCTCGCCGGGGTTTTCATCTTCGGCGGATTCGTCGAGCTCTTTGCCCTGAAGGATCGAATACATCCGCTGGATGGTGGAGATGCAGACTTGGGCGTCCTTCGGGACATGGGATGAGTTGAGGCGCTGGACGGTGTAGAGTTCGGTGAACTTGCGGTTGTCGTCGGAGGGTTGGTAGGCCAGGAACTCCTGTTCGGCTTGCTCGCCGAGGTTGCGGGTATCGACAAGAAACAGAACGCGCTTTGCCTTGGCATGCTTGAGCAGGCGGTAGATCGAGGTGATCGCGGTGAAAGTTTTCCCGGAGCCTGTGGCCATTTGGACGAGCGCGCGGGGCTTGGCGAGATTCAGCGACTTTTCCAACTCGGTGATCGCGGTGATCTGACAGTCGCGCAGGCCGGCAGGATCGAGGACGGGAAAATCTTGGAGGCGGGCGCGCAGGGATTTTTCCTGTGAGAGAAATTCACGAAGCGTTTCCGGTCGGTGGAAGGAAAAAATTTCGCGTGAGCGGGGTTTCGGATCACGCTGGTCTGTGAAGCGGGTGAGGACGCCGGTAGCCTCGTAAAGAAATGGAAGGGCTTGGCCGGTGTGCTGGATCCATTTCAGTTTGGATACGGCATACTCCTTCGTCTGGTCCTCGACGGTGGTGATGTTGTGACCAAGCGTTTCCTTTTTCGCCTCGATCACGCCCACGGCTTTGCGATCCACGAACAGCACATAGTCGGCGGGCCCGGAATCGGTGGTGTATTCCCGAACGGCCTGGCCTTCGGCCTCATTCGGGTTGAAAGCGTTTTTATTCTGAACCGCCCAGCCCGAAGCGCGTAGCTGCGCATCGATGGCGTCGCGGGCGATTTGTTCGGGATTCTGGTTCAGCATTTTTGGCGGACGAAGATGAATACTCCACAGATCACGGCCGAGGGGAAGCCCAATGATCGGTGTGCTTTACGGATAGATTCCGAAATTTGTTTCGCGCACCGGTCCAAATGGTGGCATTTTTTCATCATGCAATCCCCCCTCAACGACACGCACAGCAAGACGATCGGCTACCTGTTGTGGATCTTTGGCTTCACCGGTGCTCACCGCTTTTATTACGGCAAGCCGATCACCGGCATCATCTGGTTCTGCACGCTGGGCCTGCTCGGCATTGGCTGGCTCA
>CAYRLT010000666.1:0-6637 GCA_964425095.1 uncultured Luteolibacter sp. | reverse complement strand
GCCGTGACCAACATCATAGGCGCTCCGCGTTTCGCATTTGAGGAAAGCCTCAGACGCCGGGCTCCGAGCAGCAGCGCTGCCAGTCCTAACAACAGCAGGACCCGCGCCATCGAGAGCGAGCGCTCGAGCCACTCGGGGATCAAGACCGGCCGGACTTTTTGCGCCGCGGTGACCGGGCCATTCCACCCGAAGTGAGCGCTGCGCCACGACCATTCCGGAACACCAGGTCCGGTTTGAATCCGCGCCGCCGTGTCATAATGCAAGTTATCATTCGCCTGAATTTCCTGCGATACTCCCTTCCCCTTTTTGAGGTACACGTCCGATTCGCTTGCAAACGGATCGCTAGCCATTCTGTACGATGGAGACGCCATTTGGTTAGAAATCATTTCCGTAGCCGAATAATGGCCTCCGAGGTTTTCCAACTGCGGATAGAGGCACTGCTGGATCTAACGACCGAGGAACGGCACCAGCACCAGCACCAAAGCCAACACGGCCAGCCATTTTCCGGCCATCACCACACGCTGCCCCCACCCTTTCGGGACCACCCGCTGGAGCGCCAGCGGAATCAACAGAACCAGCCACACGTAACGCGGTGCGCCCGTTTCATGATAGGAAAGCCCGAAGGCCACGAACGCCAAGATCGCCACGCCGATACCCGACATCCGGAACACCGCGAGCGTGAAAATCAGCAATAGGAACAGATCTAACAACGTCCACTCCGTCAACCAGTCGCCATCCACATAGTCCGCGCCGAACAGGGCGAACAAACGCCACCCGGGCGGCAAGTTGAGCGTGACGCTGAGCCCATCCGCGTCGGTGCGCCAACCGGTGGCGGAGAGTTCTCTGCCGCGCGCCAGCCGACCGGTGGCCGCCATATCCAGATCGCGATCGCGGATTTCCACGCCGAGCGCGTTGTTTTGCGGATTGCGTGTGATGAGTTGGCCTTCACCACGCATGCGCACCGAGCCGAGGTCCTGTTCCTCCGCAGCATCGAGTCGCCAGATTTGCTGCATTGTCCCGGTGATGTGGTCGCGGAATGTTAGACCTCCGCCGTTTTGATCGAGCCACAGCTCACGCTCGATCTTGAGGCCCTCGGGTTTTTGCAATCCCATGCCGCGCATGCGCTCCTCGATCTGGAACGGCGTTGCGGTTTCCCACCGATAGACCGGAAGCTGCCGCCACTTATCGGGAAACGAGATCTGCGAGACATCGATGGACGGCAGGCCGACAATCTCCACCAAGCGGAAATCCGGCTGCGCGCGAAAAGCGACGAGTTGCTCGGCAGCCACAGGTTTCGCACCCGCCGCATAGCCAACCCGCGCCGGATGATCGAGACGAAAGGCGGACAAACTCACCGTCCATTTACCGGCGCGGACTTGGGCTTTCACCTGCCCCGCGTCATCCACCGCCACCGGGATCGGGCTATCCACTGAGGACAACTTCCAGCCTTCGGGCAAAGCAACCCCGAGCACCTCCTCGCGGCTTTTGCCCGCCACGATCAACTCCAGATCCGTGTGCAACCACAACGGAATGCCATCTTCGATGATCGAGTGCGCCTTGATGCCCAGAAAGTCCTTGTCAGCTTGCTCGGTGGAGGCGTCCCGCTTCAGCCAGAGAAACCCCTGCGCATCCCACACCGGCGACTCAACTGGTTGGCCATCCAAGGTCAGCGCCAAAATCCCGATTTCCGGAGGCATCGCGATCTTCTGCGGAATGCCCTGCCAGCGGTAAGCGCCCACGAGATCATACTCGCCGGGCATCAGTTTCACCGATGGCCGCCCGTCGTGCTCGACCACTGGCGAAACCACCGCGTTGGCTGTGACTTCGACCGGCCACAACTCGGCATCTCCGGGCAACGGCACCCACGTTTCACTGAACACCGCCACGTAAAATCCGAAACGCCCGCCCGCCGCGTTCACTTGAAGATTGAGCCGGGATGGCCATAGGCGCAGCGCCTTCTTCGAATCGTTGTAGGGCGATGGGCTATCAAGATCCCGCTCATTCCACAGCGCCCAGCCGGTCCACGGCTTCAGGGGATCGGGCAGATCCCGGGATTTTTCATGAGTTTCCGCAGTGGCTGACAACGCGGATACCGCGACCAGTGAGACGATCCAAAAGAGAAATTTCATAATCATTGCACGGCGACGCACCGCGATCGCAATAAAGCATTTTCTGCCATTTCCCGCTAGAACAATCCTCGTCCGGCCCGTCAGTGTCTCTACGATCTATGCTTTATCCGCGGTTCCATGTTGCGTGCGGCGTCTTGCCATGTTCAATGAACTCGGTCTCATCAAACCTGCTGACAACGCTAATCCCTAACTCTCCAAAACCACCGCAGATAGCGAATTCCCAGCACTCACTCAATTTTGATCATGCATCCTATTTTCACCGCTCCCACCTCCCGCATACTCTTCTCCCTAGGGTTTTCACTCACCCTCGTCGGCAGCCTTTTCGGCGACACTCCGCGCTACATCGTGGACGATGAGGACTACACCAAAACGGCAACGAATGGTGCTGCGAAACTCCACGCAGAAGGAAAACTGGTAGCACTCGGTGCGCTGCTCGCGCAGACACCGTCAAAGGATCCGGTGAAATTCGCCGCGCTCGCCACCGAACCCGTGGAACCCACGGAACTCTACAACCGGCTCCGCGCAGGCACTGTGGCGATCGGCGCATTCTACCGTTGCCACGATTGCGGCAACTGGCATCTGAACCTGGCCACAGGATTCGCCGTCGCGGAAAACGGAATTGTTTCCACCAGTTCCCACGTGCTCGCCCACGACGAGGATGAAATGAAAGATGCGTTCGCCATCGCCGTGGATTCCGCAGGCCGTGTCTTCCCGGTCGAGGCGCTGCTCGCAAATGACGCGGAGTCCGACACCTGCCTCGTCCGCGTCGCTGGCGCCGACCTGCGTGCACTGCCGGTCCGGACGGGCGCGCTGCCCGGGGAGCGCATCATTTGCCTGAGCCACCCGAATGGGCATTACTTCATGTTGACGCAAGGGATCGTCGCTCGCGTGAGCCGTTCGAGCACGATCCAAGAGAATGAAAACACAGACGCGCATCCGAAAAGCCGCGCGACGCTCACGCTCGAAGTCACCACCGAATACAGCCCCGGCTCCAGCGGCGGCCCCATCGCCGACGAGAAGGGCAACGTGGTCGCGCAGGTGAATGTGATCGAAACCGACAGCGACACGGAAAACGGCGGAACCGGCGTCGTCACAGCGCGCACCGCCACGGCGGCGGAGGAAATCCTGCGCCTAGCCGATCCCGCGAACCGCCCCGCACCCAAGTCTCTCGTGATCGCCGATCCCGCCGGGGCTCTCGCCGCGTTGAAAAAAGCCATGGACGCCCTGAACGCGAATGAGGACGACAAGGCCGCCGATCACCTCTTCACCAAGGTCGCCCGCGCCGTGAAGCACGGACGTCCGGCGATGAAGGAAGCCTCACAACGGCACGAGTTCGCATTACTCGCCGCCGAAGGGCTATCGGAGGATCCTACTAACAAAGAGCTGAAACATGTGCTCCCCATGCTGGAGGAAATCGGCGTCGACAAGCAGGCGTCGCCGGAACAGAAGAGGATGGCCAGCCACTTTCTGCTCGCATTCGCGGCAGAGAATGTGGACGACGAGGTGACGTTTGCAGCTTGGGAAAAACAATACCTCGCCCACGTTTCCGCATTTCCAAACGATGACGAGCTTTCCACGTTGAAGCTCTCTTTGCTGGAACTGACGGAGCTGTTCGCCGGCGAGCGGCTTGAGGCGTTGGCCCTGAAGCTCTCCACCGACAAGGATGAGCAAGTCGCCGAGGAGGCGAAGTCCGCACTCGCCTCCGCAAAGATGAAACGCGAACTGCAGGCCGTACCGCTCGAATTGAAATTCACCGCGATCGACGGCACGAAAGTCGATATCGCAAAACTACGCGGCAAGGTCGTTTTGATAGATTTCTGGGCGACGTGGTGCGGCCCCTGCATGGAGGATCTGCCGGAGGTAAAGAAGACCTACGAAAGCCTGCACGCACGCGGCTTGGAAATCGTCGGCATCTCACTGGACGAGGATCGGCACGATCTGGTAGCGGCATTGAAGAAAAAAGAAATCTCGTGGCCACAGCATTTCGACGGCAAGTCGTTCGAGGGCGCGCTCGCGAAACGTTTCAACATCACCGGCATCCCAACCATGTGGCTGCTGGACAAAAAAGGCCGCGTCACGGACTTCGGCGCGGGCGGAGCCGACCTCGGCAAGAAGATCGAGAAAATGCTCGCCGAATAGCGCGACTCATTACGCCGCGTGATTGCGGCCAGCGTGACGGAGACATCGGCGCGGCGACTGTAGGCACGTTTTTCGCGGGACCACCGCCATGCATATGCGATGGACGTTTCGCCTGGGATAGGCAACAAGCCGCGTCTTCACATGTCCGCTCTCCTCTCCGCCAACGAAATCCGCCTGACTTATGGATACCAAACGCTGCTCGACGGCGTGACCTTGGCCGTGGCCGCAGGGGAAAAAATCGGCATGGTCGGCCGCAACGGTTGCGGAAAAACGTCGTTGTTGAAAATCCTGACCGGCCAGAATGCCGCGGATTCCGGAGAAATCGCCCTCCGCCGATCGCTGCGGATTGGCTATTTACCTCAGGAATTCGAGCTAGATGGCACATTGAGCGTGCAGGAAAACATCGCCGCTGGTGCCGCCGATATCGTGGACGCCGTGCGCCGATACGAAAATGGCGATGGCAGCGATGCCGAGCTCGCGGACTTGCTGCATCTCATCGATCACGCCGATGGCTGGAATCTCGACGCCCGGATCAAAGCCACCGCCACCGCGCTCGACGCTCCCGCCCTGGACTTACCCGTCGGCCCGCTGTCCGGTGGGGAAAAACGCCGCGTCGCCCTATGCCGCGCACTCGCCTGCCAGCCGGATCTTCTGCTGCTCGATGAGCCGACCAACCATCTCGACGCCGAATCGATCCGCTGGCTGGAAGATTATCTCAAAGGCTTTCCCGGCGCGGTCATCTTCGTCACGCACGATCGCTACTTCCTCGATGTAATCGCCACGCGCATCATCGAAATCGATCAGGGCCGAGCGTTTTCCCATCCGGGAAATTACACGGCGTTTCTCGAATCGAAAGCCGTGCGCCGCCAGATTTCCGAGCAAACCGAACGCCGCCGCCAACGGTTTCTGCGCGAGGAACTCGATTGGGTGCGCTCCGGTGTGAAAGCGCGCGGCACGAAATCGCGCCACCGGATGGACCAGTATTATGAGATCGAAGGCATGGAAGCCCCGCCCGAAGAACGGGAAATGGACTTGCTCATTCCACCGCCGCCGGACCTGGGAAACATCGTCGTTGAGTTGGAAAACGCCGGCGTCAATGTGGGCAACGCGGCATCACCCCGCTGGTTGTTCCGCCACCTAACACTCACACTGCGGCCCGGCCAATGCACTGGCATCGTCGGCCGGAATGGCGTCGGCAAAACCACCTTGCTGAAGTTATGCCTCGGCCAAATCCCGCCCACCGAAGGCTCGGCCGTCACCGGCAAGCGGGTGAAGGTGAACTACATCGACCAAACCCGCATGCAACTCGATGGGACAGGCTCGTTGCTCGATGAGATTTCCAATGGCAACGAAAAACTGATGTTCGGAAACCAGTCGCTCGGCGCACGCAATTACCTCCGCCGCTTCCTCTTCAACGACCAACGCATCAACGAGCGAGTGGATCTTCTATCCGGCGGCGAACGCGCCCGTCTGATGCTCGCTAAAGTCCTGAAAAACGGCGGCAATGTCATCGTGCTCGACGAGCCCACCAACGACCTCGATTTACCTTCGTTGAGAATGTTAGAAGAAGCTCTGGCGGATTTTGATGGCTCCGTAATCTGTGTTTCCCATGATCGCTATTTCCTCGATCGGATTTGCGATCAGATCATCGCCTTCGAAGAGGACGGCGTGTTTGTGCAACCGGGGAACTATTCGTATTACCTCGAAAAGCGCCAAGCCCGCGAATCCGCCGCGCGCATCCAAGCGCAAGCCGCCGCGCGCGATGCCGCCGCCCGCAGAAAAGCCAGCACCGGCAGCTCCGCCAAACCCCGCAAACTGAGCTTCAAGGAATGCGCCGAACTCGAAGGCATCGAGAGCGCGATCCTATCCGCCGAACAGGAAGTCGAAGCCATCGAAATCCAGCTTCACGACCCCGAATTCCAAGTCACGAACTTCGCGGAAATCCCCGCGCTCGCAGCCAATCTTGAAGCAAAGAAAGCGATCGTGGCCGGGCTCTACAAGCGCTGGGAAGAACTCGAAGCCTTGCGCGTCGCCTTCGAGGCGTAATGATGAACGATTGTCGAATGAAGCTTGTTGATTTATCCTTTTAAAAAATCGCCATTTTCCTCTTCATTCCACAAATCAACAATCGTCAATCGCAAATTCATCCAAGTAGCTGGAGCGTCCGGCCAGTTGTGTTCGGCATGCGATGTGCTGGTGAATTTCGGGATGTTGTGTGACAAAAACGTTACTTGTACGATTTCTCTCGTACTGGCACAACCTTCGCGGTGCCAAGCAATTCCAGAACCGTCATTTCCGATGCGTCCCGCCTTCAGGGATTCAAGTTGCTGGAGCGGTTCCGAGAAGTCTTCGCGGGGCTCGACGCGCGC
>CAYRLT010000665.1:0-3234 GCA_964425095.1 uncultured Luteolibacter sp. | reverse complement strand
CACGATATCGTTGGGGTTTTTGCGATCGATGATCCTCGCATTCGGTTGATTTGTCAGGAAAATGCCGGGGTGGGCGCAGCTCGCAATACGGCAATTCAATCCGCCCGTGGAGAGTTTATTGCGCCACTCGATGCGGACGATCTGTGGGAGCCCGAAAAATTGGAGAGGCAGGTCGGTCGCATGAGGCAGTGCGGGGGGAAAACCGCGATGATATATTGTTGGTCCCGTCAAATCGACGAGGGAGGGAAATCATCCTTCTGCTATCCGCCCTTTACCATCGAGGGCGACCTTGTGAGCGCGATTATCCTGAGAAACTTTCTTGGAAATGCAAGTGTGCCCCTGTTTCGTACTGAAGCACTCGCAGGCTCCGGTTTTTATCTAACGAGAAAAGAGCAGGGCGGAGTGCAAGGCTGTGAGGATTGGGATCTATCGATCCGTATCTCAGAACGCTGGCAAGTGGGTCTCGTGCCGGAAGTTCTCGTCAGCTACCGCCAGGTTAGATCTTGCATGAGTGCGGGGACTGCCAGCATGTCGGCTTCATATCGACTGGTGCTGGAGCGGGCGCGGCAGCGGAACAATCACCTTCCGGAATCATTGTTCCGTTGGTCAGAGGGTCATTTTCAGTCATATCTTGTTTCGAAGAGCTACGGATGCCGAGATTTCAAAGGCTGTCTTGCAGCGGCTTCCCGGTCGATCGCAGCCGATCCCGCGGTACTTCTGAATTGGCATCTGCACAGCCTCACGCTCAAGAGCGTCATTTGGCTGGCCGCCGGGAATTGGCTCATGAAGGCATTCAAACGGCGCAAAAAAGGCTTTAAGCCGCGTTCCAGCGCCCCGCCTTTGCGAGCTAGGGTCACGCTGTTCGAGCGAATCCAAGAGCGACGCTGGACGCAGGTTGTCGAAGGGAAAGCTTAGCAAAAAATCATCAGAATTTCTAACACTTGCCACCCCCTATTATGTTACTTCCAATCAAACCCATCGATTTTGAAATCACAACGAATGATGATATCAGCGTTGCGCCGGATGTTAAATCCGCCAGGGTGCTTGTGCGCTGGCAGGACCTGCCAATCGGCGTGCTGGCGATACCGGTGGTGGCAGGCCGGGTGAGTGCCGCGTATGTGAAAAAGCAGGCTTCGGATCATTTTCCTGCCACCTTCATGAGGGAGTTGGCACGGCGAGCGCTGCTGCGCGGTGGCATTGGTGAAAAAGTCGCCCTTTCGGATTATTGGCATGTGCCTATGCCTGAGGCTGGAGCGAAGAGTCCCGACATTTCGATCGCTGTTTGCACCCGTGATAGGGCTAACGATCTTGCGCTTTGTCTTGAATCGCTAGCAACACAATCGTCCGAACCGCTTGAGGTGCTCGTGATCGACAACGCGCCAGCGACGGATGCCACCGAGCGCGTGGTAAGGGAGAAATTCCCGCAGTTTCTTTACATCCGCGAGGATACTCCGGGACTCGACCATGCGCGGAATCGCGCGATTCGTGAAGCCAAGGGTGAGGTAATCGCTTTTACCGATGACGATGTGGTGGCAGACCGCGGCTGGATCTCCGCGCTGGGCAGCGCGTTTGCCGCGGATCCTTCACTAGGTCTTGTGACAGGTTTCATCGAACCGGCGGAACAGGAAACTCCCGCTCAGGTGTGGTTCGAACGTTATGGCGGATTCGGTCGTGGATGCTCACGTCATTACATGCAACTGAAGCGGGGTGCGGCGATGCCTTGGGAGATGGTGGGCGCGGGCCGTTTGGGCGCGGGTGCGAATATGGCAATGCGGCGCGTAGTTTTTGACGAAATCGGTCTGTTCGATCCCGCCCTTGATGTGGGTACCCCGACGCGCGGCGGTGGCGACCACGAAATTTTCTTCCGCATGCTCCGCTCCGGGTGGCTTTGTCTTTATGAGCCCAGCGCTGTTGTCCGTCACCGTCACCGCCGGACGATGGGCGAACTGCGGGGGCTTTTATATAATTACGGTTATGCCACGCGTTGTTTTCTGGAACGCGAGGCGTGTGATTTTCCAGAGGATCGGCTTGCGATCCAGCGCTTGTCGCGCTGGTGGTGGCTTCATTGGGCGCTGGCGAGGTGGGTTGGTTCTGTATGGTGTCCGGACCGCTTTCCGGGAGATTTGGTCAAGGCCGAGATCAAAGGTTTCATTGAGGGCCGCGGCGGGTATAGGCGTGCCCGCCGGGCAATCGTTCCCGACGAGTCGGCTCGGCCTGATGTGTTTAGAATCGAACCGGACAGCGCGCCCAAGCTGCGCAAAACCGGGTTGGTGCTGGTGGATGTGGACATGCCATTGCGTGTGCTACCCGAGGGCGCACAATGCGAGGCACTCGACGTGATCGTCCGATGGCGCGGTCGTCCGCTGGGCCGGGCACGGATATCGACGCTGGGAGAACCTGTTAGCATTTGGCGTCTCGCGGACCTGATCGCCGGTTGGTTCGGGCAACTCATTCTTTCCCCGGCGATTGACGCGAGTTTGGCCTGGGCCGAGTTTCACGCTGAACTGGGTCAGCTTCTTCAGATTGGAGTCTCGGCGGATCCACCGGCGACTGAGCCTTCGGTCAGTATCATCATCGCCACCTGCAACCGTCCCGAATCGCTGCGGCGGTGCCTAGGATCCTTGCAAAGCCTTCGCTACGGAGGAAACGCCGAAATCATCGTGGTGGACAACCGCCCCGCCACAAACAGCGCGTCAAACGTGGTGAAAGAATTTCCCGGTGTGCGGCTTATCGTGGAAGATCGGCCTGGTTCGTCATACGCCCGCAATGCTGGTGTATCGGCGGCGAATGGCGAGATCATCGCGATGACCGATGATGACATGGTGGTGTCGCCGGATTGGCTTATTCGCTTGGTCGAGCCATTTTCACGGGCGGATGTGTTCGCCGTCACAGGCAACACGCTCGCCGCCAGTCTAGAGACGTCGGCCGAGCGCGATTTCGAGAAATACGGTGGCTTTTGCCGTGGCTTCAGCCGCATGGAATTTGGCACACCGTGGTTCTATCAATGGCATCGGCGTGCTGCGCCCACCTGGTGGATCGGAGGGAGTGGAAACGCCGCGTTCCGATCCTCTATTTTCAGAGATCCGGAGATCGGGGCGTTTCTGGAAACCCTCGGCGCGGGTGTTCCGGCCGGTGTGGGAGAGGACACGATGATGTTCTATCAAATTTTGCGGGCGGGAGGCACCATCATTTATGATCCGGCTGCCATTGCCTGGCACCATCACCGCGTCAGCG
>CAYRLT010000664.1:0-26709 GCA_964425095.1 uncultured Luteolibacter sp. | reverse complement strand
GTGAAATGCTGGGAGCAGCTTCGCCGGATGGGAATCCAGTCGGATCTCCATACGCTGGTCGGACGCGGGCACTGCTTCCAAAGAAAAGCCTCCCCGGAAACGGGCAGCTACACCTGGATGGGGCGCATTTGGGAATTCATGAACCATGAGGGGTTTAACAAGTAAACAAGGAGCTCATTGCTCAATGCCGTCCCTCGGTCGGGGTATCGAGGATGACGATCTGGGAGACCGTTTTCATGGTCTGGTGGTCGGCGAAGGTCCAGACGACCTTTTTTTCGGGGGTGACCTCGATGAGGTGGGGGGCCTTGCCGAGCTGGCCGTGGCCGAGCCAGTTAGAAATGACGGTATTCCCGTTCGGCAGGCGGTGAAAGCCGGTCATGAACTTGAGACTGATGCCGGGAAGATCGCCGCTGGTGACGGACCAAACCACATGACCCTCAGGATCGACCTCGATGACCCGGGACTGGTCCTTGATGAGGTCGCCGCAAGCGATGAGGGTGTTGCCGTTGGCGAGGCGGCAGGCGCTGTGTGGGCCACCGGGCGCGGGGATCTCGCGCAGCACGGCACCAGTCGGGGAATACTCGACGACTTTCTGCATGCCGTAATGGGTGACAAGATAGTTGCCGTTGTTGAGTTTCCGGGCGTTGCGGATGTAGGTGTGGCCACCGTCTTTGCCTTCCGGGAGGAGTTTGACTTCCTTGGCGATCGATCCATCGGGCTTCACCTCCAGCAATCGTCCGGTGTTGCATTCGGCGATGAAGGTGTCGCCGTTTTCGAGGCGCTGGCAGGCGTAGATCTCGCTTTTGGATTCGTAGTTGAAGACGACCTGTTTGTCGCGTGTGACTTCTTTCACGCCATGGCCGGTATTGAAGAGCAGGTTGCCGCCTGGTAGCACCCAGAGGTCGTTGCAGTTAGAGGCGGGATACTCCCATACGGACTTACCCTCGGGAGTCACCATGAAAACCTTGCCCTGTGAGTAGTCGGCGCAGGCAAAGTGATGCCCCGATCCCTGTTGGATCGGAGCGGGTGTTTCGTCGGCGGCATGAAGCGCAGCGGTGGCCAAGATGGCGACGAGGATGGCGGGGATGCGGATGATCATGGTCTTGTGTGGGTGGAGTTCATGGAGGGAAGAGCTTGTTAGTTTTCAGTATTCAGAAAGAGGGAGAGATTGACGAGTGACGATTGTTGATTTTAGATTTTTGATTTGGAAGAGGAAGAAATCGCCGTTTCGTCAGATCAAAAATCAACAATCGTCATTCATCAATCAAAGGGTTTCGGGTGTTAGATAATTCTATTCACTGGACTTCCGGCGCGATATTTAGCCCTTCGCCTTGTGCCTGGAGATCGTGGTAGGCACCGTAGAAGTTACTGTTGCAGTCGAGCCAGAGGGTGATGCGGCGCATTTCTTCAGGGTTGAGGCGGACCTTATAATGGGCGGGATTCAGATAGGGGAGGAGGCGGGATGCCCGCGCACCGATCTTACCGGCTTCGGAGCGAGCTCCCTCCTTGGAGATGATTCCGTTTCCGCCGTTGTGGGCCCAAGCATAGGGTTTGAGCGCGGTGAAAGCGGCGGACCACCCGTTAGGGCCGGTCAGCTTGCCGGACAAGTTCGGGGCACCGACCTTGATGGAGTCCGGTTCGGAGTGACAGGAGGTGCAGTGTTTTTCGATCACCGGTTGGACGAGGCGCGGGAATGAGATGGGCGACGCGTCGGGGCTTTCCGGTTGGAGAATTGCCGGAGCTTTCCTCAACGCGAGGGGAGCGCCGGACGAGTGTGACGGCGCCTGCTGTTTCGGTTCGTGGCAACCGACGCAGCTCAGGCGTTCGCCGGGGTGCACGTAGGTGGCCGAGCGCATGGACTGCACGGCAAGACCATCTCCGTCGAGAGCCTGAAAATAGATCGGAACACCGGTGGGCACCTTGAAATGCGCGCTGCCGTCCGCCGCCACCGGCGCGGTGCCGACCACTCCCCGGGTCAGCGACTCCACGCCCGCGCCGACCATCGGTTCGTTCATGTGGAAAGTGGACTTCGGGAAAAGCTGCACCACGCGGATGGCTTCAATGCGGGTGCCCTCGGGCCACTTGAAGTCGCTCGCGTAAACATTCTGGATGGCGATCGTTCCGCTTTTGTCGCCATTCGGGAGTTGGTCAACTTTTGCCTGGCAGGTGGCGGATGGAATGATTTGTGGACGGGATCGCGGACGCAGCGGGATGGGGTCCAGACAGGCGATGGCAGGGTCCCTCCAGAGGAGTTCCTTGTTGCCGAAGCAGTCGATGAGATAGATGCCGTATTGACGTTTGTCTGAATCGTAAACGCAGAGGTGGAATTTCTCGCTCAATGGCCAGGGCGAACCGTAAACCTCACCGTTCGGACGGTGTGTGCCTTTCGGCAGGGGGCTGCCAGGTGCGGACTCGGATTCCGGAAAATGCACCTCCGGCGTGAGCCGCGTGGTTTGGCTCATGGCGTTGTCGTCGTCCGACGACTGGTCTATCAGGACGAGCGAGCCATAGTTGTAGCCGTGATGGGGTGCGGCCACTGCGACGTAGCGGCGGGAGCCGGGAATCGAGCGGATCGAGAGTTCCATCCACGGCCGGGATTCGCGCACCACGGGGTAGTTGGCATGATAACTCCTCGGGTCGCGTCCGTCCGGGTGGCAGAGCCAGAGGTGGTGGGCGGTATCATTGTCGCGGTCAACATAGTCCCAACGCGTGTAGGCGATCATGCCGTTGTGATTGATGCTGGGATTCCATTCGTTGGTTTCGTGAAAACTGAGCGGGATGATGTCACTGCCGTTGCGCATCATCGCGTGGAGAGTGTAGTTTGGGTTGGGCCGGTTGCCACCGCAGCGCAGGTAGCCGCCCCGACGCTCCGAAACGAAGGCAATGCGACCGTTGGGCAGGAAGCAGGGATCGAACTCATTCCACGGGCCATCGGTGAGTTGAGTGACCTCCTTGCCGTCGAGAGAAGTCTTGAAGACATGGAAGGTGGTCTGCGGGTGCCAGTAGTAAAACGGCTTCTTGTTTTGGGCGGCGCGTTCGGCCGACCACGGCTGATTGCTCCAGTCGGCATCGGCGGGAACCGGTCCGCATTCGCTCCAGGCGAAGAGGATCTCCTTGCCGTCATAGTCGAGTTCGAGGGTGTTGAAGGCGCCGCCATCAAGGGCACGTCCGGCAAGGCGGCCATTGCTGATCGTTCGGCCCGCCAAAAGGTCTCGGGATTCCTGATGATCGGAAAACGGATTCTCCAGGATCTGGATGCCGCCGCCTGGCCGTGCGTTGAAGCCATAATACTGGTCGACCATGTGTGGATCCCCCCGCATCGGTCGGTGTTTTGTCAGGAACAGAATGCGTTCGAAATCAAGGAGCGGGTTGCGGAATGCGATGGCGCGGCGGAGATGGCACGCCTGCTCGTAAAGGGCGTAACGCTCGTTCTTCAGAGTGATGTCCACCGTGGCCGACTTCGCGGCAAGTGCGGTGAGTTGGTTGCGCTCGGCGGCCAGGTCCGGGGCATCAGGCTGCCCGGCGAGGTGAGCCAACAACGCCTCGCTCCGGCGAAGCACGACATCGAGCGGATCCCGGTCGCCGGCCGTCAGGAGGGCGGCCGGGTGTTCGGTTTGACCCGCCACGCGATCGCACCAGTCGCGCTCCTTCATTTCCTGTTCCAAGCGGGTGAACTGGGAACGCCATTCACCTGACAGTTCCGGCGCGGATTGTGAGGCGAGGTGGCCCGCACAAGTCAGGAAGCCCACCGCGAGCAAGAAGGAGTAAAAACGCGAGTTCATCGTCCGTAAGGCTCTGGTGAGCCATCAAGATACAACGGAGCCGGAGCGGGCTTTCTTACAACTTGTCTTCGAAGCCATCAAACAACTCATCGCAACTCCAAGCCCTCCAGCGAAGGAACTCGGCTTCCACACCATCCCATCTGCCCATTCCGCAAAAAAGAATAAACCCTGATCTCCCGCCCCAATCAATCTCTTCTGATTGACGATTGTTGATCTGACGAAACGCAGATTTTCTTCCTCTTCCTCTTCCTCTTCCTCTTCCGACCTTCGACTTTTAGACTTTTAGACTTTTAGACCGCGCAGCGTCTTCTCACCCTCTTCTCTGCTCACTTCTTCCCACCACCATCCATGAAAACCACCACCGCATTTCTAACATCCATGCTTCTCGCCACCATCGGCGTGGAAGCGAAGCCAATGAAAGTCTTCATCCTCGCCGGCCAGTCGAACATGGAAGGCCACGCGCGCATCGAGACCTTCGACTACATCGGCGACGATCCCGCCACTGCGCCGCTGCTCAAGCAGATGCGCGGCCCGGACGGCAAACCCGCCATCGCCGACCACACGTGGATCTCCTATCTAACCGGACATTACGAAGGCAACGCCAATGGCGAAGGCACCGGCAAGCTCACCTCAGGATACGGCGCCCGGGGCTCCAATCCCACGCAAGACGGCGGCAAGATCGGCCCCGAGTTCACCTTCGGTCTGACCATGGATGCCGCGCTCAAGGAGCCGGTCCTACTCATCAAGACCGCATGGGGCGGCAGAAGCCTGAACACCGAGTTCCGCCCGCCCAGCGCCGGGCCCTATGTGTTCAGCGAGGCGCAGATCGAGCAGATGAAAAAGCAGGGCAAGGACATCGAGGCGGAGAAAGCCAAGAAGGCCAAGGAATCAGGCCGCTTCTATCACTTCATGATCGACCACGTGAAAAGCGTGCTCGCCGATCCCAAGCGCGTCTGCCCGGCCTACAATCCTGCCGATGGCTATGAAGTCGCCGGCTTCATCTGGTTCCAGGGCTTCAATGACATGGTGGACGGCAGCACCTATCCCAAAGGACCGGATGGCAAAACCAGTGACTACTCGAAATACAGCGAGTGGCTGGCCGATCTCATCCGCGATGTGCGCAAGGACCTCAAGGCGCCCAAGATGCCCTTCGTCATCGGAGTCATCGGCGTGGACGGCATGAACGCGAAAGGGGGAGGGCTCTCCTTCCGCGAGTCCATGGCAGCTCCCGCGTCGATGCCGGAATTCAAAGGCAACGTCGCCGCCGTGCAAACCGCGCCCTTCTGGTCGGAAGAACTCGCAGCGATCGACGCGAAACGCGCCACGGTGAAGCAGATGAGCTACCTTCTCAGGGTCAAGGACAAGAACGCCCCGAACAAGGACGGCTCGATGGACGAGGCCCAACAGAAGGAATACCTCAAGAAATTCGAGGCTGAAACAATCAGCCCCGAAGAAGCCGCCAAGTGGACCTGCGGCGCGTCCAACGCCGGCTATCACTACCTCGGCTGCGCCAAAACCTTCGCCCTCATGGGCAAAGCCTTCGCCGAAGCGAATCTTGAGATGTTGAAGAGGCGGTAATCACTGCTGTCGCTTCAACGCAAGTTCCACAAGCTGTGTGGAACTCTTGCGGATCTCCTTCATGGTTTCAGGAGTCGGCTCCTGGCCGTTCTTCAGATTCATCTTCTTGCTCATCCCCTCAAGCAGATCCCGGATGGCCAAATAATTCGGCCGGGCGGAAATCTTCGGTTCCAACCCGGTGATGCAATCCGAGTAGTATTCCGCGATATCTTTCCTCATCACCTTCCGGGCACGTTCGGGAGAAAATTGCTTGTCCACGGCCACTGAAGAAACTTCCAGTGCCCGGATCCAGCCACCTAACGAAATCAAGTGGGCCAGATCCGCATCCTTGAGCGTGACCAATTCATCCTCCACATCCCTCTGGGTGGCAGACAACTCAAGCTTCAGTTGAGGTATATCGCCTTTCTTCGCACTCTCCAACAACCCAGCAGTGTGACGATTGACCCGCTCCCCCGCGCCCAGAGCCTTGCCATAACGAGACAAATCCTTCGCCATTTTTTCCACATCCTTCAATTGCTCGGACTGGACCATGAGGAAACCATCCGCAATGAGAAACCCCAATTCGATCGCGAGATCCGCCCGATCCTGGGACATCCGCGCCGGCATTTTCCGCTCCACCTCGGCGATGGGCAAGGGCATCAGAAACTGCAAGGTATCAAACATTTTAGAGATCGAAGGAGCGGTGAATTTGTTCACCGCAAGTTCCAGACGGACATCAAGATGGTCGAGCAAGTCGTTTGGGATCTCTCCATTGGGTCCGGCCGCATCCGCAGCCACTTCCACCGGATCTGGTGCCCCCTCGATTTTCAACGATTCCTCCTCCGAAATCGCAGGCATGGCCAAGACGAACCAGGCGGAAAGACTCAACAGTTTCAATTTCATACGCAGAGACTGCATCAAGCTGACCGGATTGCGAGAAATTTGCTTTTTCTCGGGATCAATGGCGGTCAGAGGCCACGAATTCAAATCAAAGGGCCCCAACTAAAAGGCTGTCTGAATATTACCAAAGCAGGGACGGCCTCTCCGAGCGGTCCGCGTGCATGGGGGGTGAATGATGAAGCGCGTAGGCTCTGAGTCATTCTCTTTTCATGCGCAGGACCGCCCGGAGGATCGGTCCCTGCCATTTTTACGACAGCCTCTAACAGCCTCCTACTTCCGGTAATCCGCGCCCGTTTTGCTGCGGTTCACGGAGGCGATCCAGGCATCAAGCTCCTTGCTCATCCGCTCGACGATCTCGGGCTTTTCGTTGGCGATGTTCCTGCTTTCGCCTAGATCCTCGGTGAGATCGAACAACTCCTTGCCGTCCTTGCTTGCCATGAGTTTGTAGCGGTTGTCGGACCATGCCGAGGAGCCTCCCGCCATGAAGCCGATCGGGCTTGGGCGTTCCTTCATTTTGCCCTCCAGCAAGGGCAGCAGGTTGATGCCATCGATTGGCTGCGGCTTGCCATCCGGCATGGGAATCCCGGCCGCCGCGAGAACGGTCGGATAGAAATCGCTGGTGACCGAGGGGAGCGAAGTCTTCCCCGGTTTGATACGAGCCGGCCATTCGCAGATGCCGGGCACGCGGATCCCGCCTTCGTAGATTCCACCCTTGGTGCCCTTCAGCGGAGCGTTCGTAGTGGGCCGTCCATTGTCCGAACAGAACCAGAGCATCGTATCGCGGGCCAGACCGCGTTCCTGCAATGCCTTCCGCAACGTTCCCATCGCCCGATCCACGCCGACAATTTCCGCCAGTTCGGGATCGCCACCTGCCGCTGCCAAGTCCGAGGCAAGGGGTTTGTGCGGGACGTGCGGGTTGCCAAACCAGATGACGGCGAAGAATGGCCGGCCCGATGGTTCCGAGCCGCTGTCGATCCAGCGCAATGCCTCGGCCACGATCCCATCCGATCCATCGCCCTTGGTTTCGACGGGTTCCCCGTTTCGGCTGAAGGTCCAGTCGGTTTCGAAGAAGTTAGAAACAGAAAACCAGTGTTGAAATCCGAAGGCACCGGGGTTGAGCGGGTCATCCTTCTCGACCGGCTTGCCCGGCCCGCTTTTGCCGTTGAGATGCCATTTGCCGAAATGGCCGGTCCGATATCCTGCCGCGGCCAAGGCCTGCGCGATTGTCTTCTCTTCCAGCTTCAAAGGGCGACCGGGCGAGGTGACACCGTAGCGGTATGGATTGCGCCCGGTGAGGCAACTGCCACGGGTCGGCGAACAAACCGACGCCGCCGCATAGAAGCGGTCGAACCGCAAACCGCTCGCCGCCATCTTGTCCAACTCGACGGTCTTAAACTCCCCCTTCGTCAAGCGCCCCAACTCGTTGTAACTCACATCCGTCCAACCCTGGTCATCCGTCATGCAAAGAATGACATTAGGCCGGGCTTGCTTGGCATCCTGTGCGAAACACGGCATCGCCGCGATCCATGCACTGAGGATCACAACAGTCTTCGGTAAGCGGAGTTTTTTCATAGGAACGTTAGTATCTCTAACACAGAAATTCACCGTTTGCTCTTCATCCACTCTTCCGCGAGGGATGGCCATTTCGAGACTTCGTTGGCGGAGGGGCGCAGGCCGTAGCCGTGGCCGCCGGTTTCGAAGAGGTGGAAGGTCGAGGAGACGCCGGCCGCCTTGAGCACCTGGTCGTAGAGGATGGTGCCGGGGACAAAGCCCTTGTCGTCCTTGGTCTGAACGATGAAAGTCGGCGGCACCTTGGCGGAGACCGTTAGTTCCGGGGCAACCTTCCCTTCCTTAGTCTGCAGGTAGGCCGGATAGATCAGCATCGAGAAGTCGGGGCGGCAGTCCAGTTTGTCCGCCTCATCCACCGCCTCGTAGGCCATCTTGCCGAAGTCCGTGCTCAGGCGCGCGCAGAGATGGCCGCCTGCGGAAAAACCGATTACGCCGATGCGCTTGGGATCGATGCTCCATTCCTTGGCGTGTTGACGCACGTAGCGCATGGCGCGCTGACCATCCGCAAAAGCTCCTTCACGGTTCTTGGGAACCCGGTATTTGACGACGAATGCGGAGTAGCCAATGCGGTTGAGCCATTCGGCGATCTCGGTTCCTTCCTTGTCGATGGCGAGGATCGAGTATCCACCACCGGGAAAGATGAGCACGGCGGGATGGACCGAATCCGGCGGCACGGCCACCCGGAAAGGAGTGATCGTTGCCTGATGGATATCGGTGATCCGTTTCACCGAGTCGCCCTTGCCAGCCACCACTTTTTCCTCCGCCACTTTCCTGGCGTCCGCAGGCCACAGGTTGAGCGGTTGGCCAGATGGTTGAGCCAGACAGAGCGTGATTGGCGTGAGAAAGATGATGCAAAGGAGTGAGCGCATGAGGATGGAGTGGTCGCGGATGTTTTTAGCCCTGCGGACGGTGCCAACTACGGTTTGATTTTCACATTGCGGAACCAGACAGTGGAATCGCCGTGTTTGCCTTGCAGGCCGATGCGGCCCTTGGTCGGCAATTCGGCGAAGGGCGTGCTGAGCCATTTCGGAATATCGGAGCCATCGGGGTTTTTCTCAGCGGAGGTCCATTTCGACATGTCCATATCGGCGGTGAGTTCGCCATTGACCCAGACTTTCAATTGTTTGCCCTTGGCCTCAATGGTCATGTGGTTCCACTCGCCGGGTTTCTTGATCACCTGCTTGGCCGGGGCCAGATGGCCGAAGATGCCGCCGCCGTGCCAGGTGGGAGCGGACTTGGCCCATTTGTCAGCGAATGGATCGGCGATCTGGATTTCCACGGATTTGGGAACCCAGTTCTTGGTGTCGGTGCAATAGATGATGACGCCGCTATTGGTGCCGTTGTCGGTTTTGAACTCGAGATCGAGCGTGAAATTCTCGTAATCCGTCTTGGTCCAGATGCACTTGTCGGCATTGGCCGTGAGCTCACCGTTGGTCACGGACCAGACGCCCTCGGGTTTGTCCGAGTCGGCGAAATCGGAACCGAACAAGGGCGACCATCCGGGGCCGGACGTGTCGGGTTGCGCTTGGGCGGAGACGAGGGAGGAAGTAAGGGCCGAACACGCCACAAGGGCGGACAACAGGGCAAGGCAGTTGGTTTTCATGGTGGATCCAAGATTGATGGAGAGACCACCGATACACCGCTAATAATGCCAAAGTTTCAAGTATTTTGGCCGTCGCGTCAAAGTTGCCTCAAATGAAATCTTGGCAATGCGGCCGTGAAAACTACGCTAGCACCCCAAGATGCCCGCGCCAAAAGCAATTTTCTAGCATTCATTGAAACTCATCATGAAACCAATATTCGCATGTATTGCCTTCGCGGTCATTTGTTGCGCCCATGCATTTGCCGCGGAAAGCATTATCAAAGACTCGCAAGACATGGACTGCTATGTTTATGTGCCTGATGTCATCAATCCTGCGACGACTTATCAATTAGTCGTCGGAGTTCACGGCGCAGGAGGAAAAGGCAACGGCGCAGCTGGCATGAAAGACTGGGCGCAGCGCGGCGATTTGATCGTGATCGGTCCGTCGTTTGTCGCGAAAGGCCAGGCACCTTATCAAGGCGGCGATGGCATCCATGCGGAAAAACTCATTGCGCTTTTTGAGACTCTTAAAAAAACCTATAAGTTACGCGATCAAATGTTCCTCCACGGTTTCTCTGGAGGAAGTCAGTTCACGCATCGCTTTACCATGTTGCACCCCAAGCTTATCTGCGGTGTCTCATCACACTCCGGCGGCACGTGGGCCACAGATAATTACGGCGAAATCAGCGCCGCAGCGAAAAAAACCCCCTTCGCGATTTCCTGCGGGGAAAATGATGTAGGGAAATCATTTCCCGAAGCACCGTTTGGCCGACTCGAGTGGTATGGCCGCTTCCGTGATGAGATCGACAAAAAAGGTTTCTGCTTCATTGGCGGAACATGGCCGGGAGTCGGTCATTCCATGTCGGCTGGCGCATGGGATTTAACCAAACAATGTTTTCAACTCGCCACCGGCCTGCCAGGCGCGTCTGCCACCGAAAAAATCGTGATCAGCGATGCATGGAAAAACATGAATGAAATTTCTAAAAAATCCACATCACCAAAGCCTACGCCCAAGCCCGCCATTTCCAACCGCGCGCCTCAGGCCGAGGTTGATAAGATGGCTCCAGCTGCTTTCAAGAGAGCCGACACTGAAAAAGTTCCTGACGATTTATTGATCGGATTCATGAAAAAATATCCACCGGCTTTGTGGAAAGACAAACCCGGCTCAGCCAAGCTATTAGAACAATGCACGGCCGCTGCAAATGCGTGGCAAGCTGCCGCAAAAGAGAAAAACATGTGGAACAATGCCTTACAGCAGCAATTTTCCCAGTTTACAGCGGGCTTGGATCTAAAAACGGATTAGCGCTTGAAATTGATAAAATCCTGTCTTGCTGTAATGCATCATCTTAAATGATCTACGGGCTCAGCCTCGATTGAATCATGCGGAAGTGTAGAATTTCTTTCCATGCCTCGGCGCAGAATAATCCTCGGTGATGGAAAAACAGCACTTGTGCCACACGCTGGAAGAGCGGATTTTTCAGGGCGAGATTGTAGAGACCGTTTGGAGGAGCCAGATGATCCATCGACCAACGCATCAGGCTTTTCGTTCCATAGCGTGGAATCATGGAAATCAAATGTGCCGCCGGGTCGTCGAGATGACCTTTCAAATATTGGCTGATTGCATAACCGGATTGCGCCCCCAACTCCAGAGACGGATAGATGCCACCAGCAGTAAGGGGCGAAACCATGCCTGCGGCGTCACCCAAGAGCATGACTCGGTCCGCGTGCCAATTTTTGACGACTCCGCCACACGGGATCAATCCACCGCGCCTGCCCACGACTTTCGCCCGGCTGAAATCGAAAAGCTTCGCGATCCTTTTTTCAAACGCCGGAAGATTCGGTTTGAGAGGTCTGCGAACGGCAATTCCAACTTGGCTGATGCCCATGCCCGGAACAATCCAACCGATGTAACCGGGTGCCAATTCCGAATCGATAAACACATGGAGCTTGTCCGCATCCAGTCCTTGAATCCCTTCATACTCAACTTCCGCTCCTAATAGATATTCGCGATTCTTTCCCAGACCAAAAGCGCTTGCGACGTTGGAGCGCGCACCATCGCAACCCACCAGATAACGAGTCCGAATCCCGACCTCGGGCAGCACTACATGTTGCGACTCCTTCAGAAATCGGGCAACGTTCTGCGACAGGCGGATATCCGCACCTGCTGATTCGGCCTGTTGTGCCAGCCAACGCATCATGCCAGGCGTGTCGGTCGCGACGAAAGAATATCCAGGGGAACTCAAGTCGACAAATTTACCGTTAGGGGAATAGAGTCTGACTCCACTGATGTCTCTACCCAGATGCGGTGGCAGTTTCAACAAATCAGCAGCTTCCTTTACTAGGATTCCGGTGGTTCGGATGTTGGCCCCCGGACACGATTTCCGTTCAAGCACGACAGTCTTCATGCCTAGATGAGAGGCTTTTCGAGCGCAGGCCAGCCCGGCAAACCCTCCGCCAATGATCGTCACATCGCTTTGTTCCATCAGGCCAAGCTGCTACGGCATTGTGAAATTACCATGAAGCCAACGTGAATAAATCACGGGGGCTTACTGACGCCGCCAGCGCCGGACTTCGAACGCTTCGTGGGGTTCCAATAACTCCGATTCCGGGAACGAGTTCTCGAACTCTGGGAACCGCGTGTCGCCCTCGTGCTCCGCGAAGACATGACTCACTAACAAGTCATCGAGTATCGGGATATACGCGGCGTAGATCTCTGAGCCGCCGATGATGAACACCTGCCCGTCCAAGCCCGCCAATTTCACGAGATCCTCCGGCCGATGGATCACCTCCACGCCGGGGGCGGACCATTTGGTGTCTCGGGTCAGCACGATGTTTCGGCGTTTGGGTAGTGGTCGGCCGATCGATTCAAACGTTTTCCGGCCCATCACGATCGGATGCCCGGATGTCACTCGTTTGAAAAACGCCAGATCCTCCGGCATGTGCCATGGCAAGGTTCCGGCGCGACCGATCACTCGGTCGGGAGTCATGGCGACAATGGCAGTGAGGTGAAGTTTCAAAGTCCGGGATTAGTAGCGGAGGGGCGCGCTTGTCGCAAGCGTTCGCTCATTAAAGCTCATGAATGACTCATGACCCGCGCAGGACTTCCAGTGGCGGATGGCTGCAAACTCCTCGGCTTAGCGCTAGGCCGCCGATGACTGAAATGCCCGTCACGAGAGCGAAGGCTGAGGCTAACAATCCCAAATCCGGGATTGGCGAGGCTTTGAACACCCACACGGCGAGCGCGGCATTTCCCGCAACCGCCAACAAGATGCCGGTCAAGGCGGCGAGAAATCCGAGTGCGGCATATTCAATCACCAGGATGGTCCGCACTTGTTTCGCGGACGCTCCCAGTGTCCGCAGCAAGACGCTTTCACGCAATCGAACCTCGCGTCCGTTCAGGAGAGTTCCAATCAGGATTGGCACTCCAGCGAGCACGGTGAATCCGCCTAACAATGAGACAACCAGCGATATTTTCGAAAGGATGTCGCTCACGGTTTGCAGAATCTGCGTGAGGTCGATGACGGTCACGTTGGGAAAATCCATGACAAGCTCGCGTTGCAACGCGCCGGATTCTGCGGGCGACGCGGTCTTTGTTGTCACCACATGAAATCCCGGAGCGCCCTCCAAAACTCCCAAAGGGAACACTATGAAAAAATTCAGGTTGAATTGACTCCAATCGACCTGCCGCAGGCTTGTGACTTGTGCTTTTACCTGGACGCCTTGCACGTCGAGCGTGAGTTCATCGCCGATGCCGACCTGCAAATCCTTGGCGATTTTTGCCTCTAGGGAGAGCGGCACCGGGCCATTTGGATCGGTCACGGTTTTATGCCATTCGCCATCGGTTAGGGTTTCCGTTTCATTCATGAAATCGCGATAGGTCGACCGGAACTCGCGCCTCGCCACCCAGGGTGGCACGCCTGCTGCCTGGCGCACTGGCACGCCGCGCACTGACTCGATCCGCATGGTCACCATCGGCGCGCTTTCGAGCACTGGCAGCTTGAGTTTGTCGATCACGCTCCGCACGCCGGTCAGTTGGTCCGGCTGGACATCGATCAGATAGAGATTCGGGCTTTTCGCGGATTGGGTGATTTTAAGCCGTTGATTGAGAAGGTTGCTCGCGAGTAGAATCGTGACCATCAGGAATGTGCCGAGGCCTAATGAAAGCAGGAAAAGCAGAGTCTGATTGCGCGGGCGGTGGAGATTCGAAAGCCCTTGGCGCAAGAGATAGTGCCAGCGCGGACCGACCGCTTTACGGGTGACCCACATCAACCCGCGAGCGACACCGGCAAGCGCGGCGAAGGCGAATCCCAAGCCGCCGACGAGCGCGAGCGCGGTTTTCCAGTCAGGATCGTTGATCAGCGCCAAAACCATCAGCAATCCGCCGAGCAGAAGATAGATCGGCAGCGCACGCCACGCGCCACCTTCCAACACCGCCCCGCCTCGCAGCGCGGCTACCGGTGAGATCCTCCGGATTTTTAACAACGGAATGAGCGCGAATCCGCAGCAGACCATGAATCCGGCGGCAGTGGTTTGCCCCACGGCAGCCCATTCCGGTGCGGGTGAGACCGTGATCGGCAAGCGGTCGCGGAAATAGGCAAGCACGCCGGTTTGCAAGGCGATGCCGAGTCCCGCTCCTAACAAAGAACCAAACAAGCCGAGAGCGCCCGCCTGCGCGAAGTAGATGGCAGACGCAAGGTGCCCGGGACATCCGAGGCAACGCAGAATCGCGACGGTCGCAATGCGACGGTTGATGTGAGCATGCACGGCGCTTGCGACGCCGATCGCCCCCAACGCGAGTGAGGCGAGGGCGAGAATCCCCAGGAATTGTTGAAACTTCTCCAGCGCGTCGCCCAGACTTTCACGGCGATCCTCGGGGGTTTCCAGTCGCCATGGCGACTCGGGGAAGTCGGCGCGGATTTTTTCTTTCAGGACGTTGGATGATAGCGGGTTGGTGAGTTGCAAATGCACTTGCTGCGAGCTCATGCTATTGGTTCCCAGTAATCCGCTGCCTAAAATATCAGAATACCTCACGTAGGCTTCCGGTGCGAAGCTGCTGAAGCGGCTCGCTTTCGGCGCGGGTTTTTCCACCACTCCGAGAATTTTCAGCGATAGGTTTCCAAACTCCACGGCATCGCCGATCTTCGCTTGAAATTGATCCAACAACGCGGGTTCCAACAAAATCCCGGATTCGTCGGGAAGCTTGCGCCACGCATCCGACGGCTTGGTTTCCACTTTTCCATAGAAGGGATAAGCGCCCTCGATGCCGCGGATTTGCACCATGCGAGTTCCTCCATTCGGAAACCGCAGCATAGTCGGAAATGAGGTCTCGCGGCTGATGTTTTGAGCCAGCGCGGTGAGCTTGGCCATATCTCTATCCGAAATCGGATCGCGCGATGAAATCTGAAGATCGGATCCCAACAACGACTTCGCCTGGTCTTCGATTCCCCGCTGCACACTTGCCTTGAGCGAATGGATCGCGACGAGTGCTGCAATGCCGGAAACGATGGCGAGCGAAAAAACCACCAAACGAAGCCTTTGCGCGCGGCTGTCCCGCCAAGCCATCCGCCACGTCCACGGATGAAGCAATGCAAGGAATAGATTTTGCGGCAATGGTCGGATGTTAGACGGCATATTCCTGCTCCTCGATGATGGTTCCGCCGCTCATCTTGATCACCCGGCGGGCCTTGGACGCAAGTGATGGATCGTGGGTCACGAGCACCAGTGCGGTGCCTGCTTCGCGATTGAGGCGGAACAACATTTCAATGATCGGGCCGCTGGTTTCAGCATCGAGGTTGCCTGTCGGCTCATCGGCGAAGAGGATTTTCGGGCGATGGATGAATGCTCGCGCGAGGGCGACGCGTTGTTGTTCTCCGCCGGAAAGTTGCAGAGGGTAGTGGTCGAGTCGGCCGGCGAGGCCGACTTGTCCGAGCAACTCGGCGGCATCATCGTAGCGGCCGGTTTCACCGCGCAATTCGAGTGGGATGAGCACATTCTCGATGGCGGTCAGCGTGGGAATGAGTTGAAAACTTTGGAAAACAAAACCCACCAAGCGGTTTCGCAGCGCGGCACATTCGTCTTGGCTGAGTGATTCGAGCGCGTGGCCATCGAGTTTGACCGAGCCGCTCGTCGCATCGTCCAGTCCGGCGCACAGTCCGAGCAAGGTGGTTTTGCCGCTGCCGGACGGGCCGATGATGGCGCAGGTATCGCCCTCGGCCAGGATCAGATTCACATCGTGAAGCACCGTCAGTTCATGGCTCGCCGTGCGGTGGACTTTTTTTAGGCCGGCGATTTCAAGAATGGCTCGTTTGACAGCGTGAGCCGAGGGTTCTAGGTTGGCGGGCAAAACAGATGACATTGCGAAATTTATTCAGGTTAGGGCTCTTGGTAGTGACCAGCGCGACATTATTCGCCCAAGATGGCGGTAATGCAAACGCGGGGAAGAAGCGTGTCGTGATCTTGGGGGATAGTATTACGGCTGGCTACGGGTTGGATCCGGAAGAAGCATATCCCGCGTTGTTGCAGAAAAAAATCGATGCCGCCGCGCTGCCGTTTGAGATCAAGAATGCCGGCCTCAGCGGCGATACCACCGCAGGCGGACTTCGCCGGATCGACTGGGCGCTCGGCACCGATGGCGCGGATGTGCTGGTCGTGGCGCTCGGTGGAAACGACGGTCTGCGAGGCATTTCCCCCGAGCAAATGTCCAAGAACCTGGTGGGTATCATCGATAAAGCCCGCGCGAAAAATCCGAGTGTCAAAGTGATCCTCGCAGGCATGCAGATGCCCGCCAATTTTGGGGCTGCTTTCACCAGTGATTTCAAAGCCGTATTTCCACAAGTTGCCCGCGAGAAGAAAACCGAGCTCGTGGATTTCCTGCTTGCCGGAGTGGGCGGCGTTGCATCCCTCAACCAACCCGATCGCATTCACCCGACCGCCAAAGGCCAACAAATCGTCGCGGAGACTGTTTGGAAAGTGCTCAAAGGTCAACTCGTGGATTAGTTAGATCCAGGGCGATCAAGCTAGAGATTTTTTAACCGCAAATTGACGCGAATGAAGATTTTTTTGTATAATACACCTGATTCTAAGAGGCTGTCTGAATAGTGCCTTAGGCAGGGACCGATCCTCCGGGCGGTCCGCGAGAATGGAAAGTGAATGATTGCCCATCAATGGGTTTTCGAGCATTTCATGGTCGGATTCATTCGCAATTCATTCGCCGGACCGTTGCGGAGAACGGTCCCTGCCATTTTTCTAGATAGATCAGCGATGTCAGTCAGCTGTATTCGCGAATTCTTGCAGGCGGCCGGCGATGGTGGGTGGGACGACGGCCCGGACGAGGATGTCATCGCCTTCGTAATCGGTCGAGAGCACCTTGGCCTCACGGTGGAGGAGGCCGACGAGATCGGCGCGCTGCTGGGGAATGCGGTAATCGTTGCATTTGACGCGATCCGCCAAGACCACGGCGCAGTTTTTGAGCAATTCTTCCAATCCTACTCCGGTGATGGAGGAAAGGTGGAGCGCGCCGGGGAATTTCCGGTCGAGAACGGTGAGCTCGAAGGAATCGGTGACGAGGTCGATTTTATTGAGGACCGTGATGGTGGGTTTGTCGGCGGCTCCGAGTTCTTCGAGCACTTCGAGGGTGGTATCGTGGAAACGCTCGATTTCCGGCGAGGTGGCATCGAGCACGTGGATGAGGAAATCCGCGAGCACGGCCTCTTCAAGCGTGGCTTTGAATGCCTCGACCAAGCGGTGGGGTAAATTTCGCACGAAACCCACGGTGTCGGTGATCAGCAGCGGTTGGCCATCCGGGAGGTCGATGCGACGGGTGGTGGTGTCGAGGGTGGCGAAGAGCATGTCCTTGGCCATCACATCGGCACCGCTGAGAATGTTGAGCAACGAGGATTTGCCCGCGTTGGTGTAGCCGACGATGGCGGCGTGGGGAGTTTCCTGTTTCTCGCGTTCCTTGCGCTGGGTCTTGCGTTGTTTGCGCACGGCTTCGAGTTCGCGCTTGCAGCGGTCGATGCTCATATTGGCGAGCCGCCGGTCGACTTCGATTTGTTTTTCGCCCATGCCCCGGGCAGCGCTGCCGCCGCCACCCGCACCACTGCCGCCCGCGCCGCCGCCTTCGCGGTCAAGGTGGCCCCACATGCGCGCTAGGCGTGGAAGCGCGTATTGCATGCGGGCGAGTTCGACTTGCAGGCGGGCTTCCTTGGTGTGGGCACGCTTGGCGAAAATATCGAGAATGACTTCCTCGCGGTCGATCACACAGAGATCGGCGAGACGTTCCCATTCGCGCTGTTGGGATGGGGCAAGGCCGTTGTCGATGACGATCACGTCGCACTGATGGGCGCGGGCGAGTTCAACCATTTCCGCTGCTTTTCCGGTGCCGCAGAGAAATTTTTTGTGCATCTCGCGGCATTTGGGGAGCACACTCTCGACCACCTCGATGCCGAGGGTTTTCACGAGCTCGCCGAGTTCGATCAGCAGGGATTCGGACTCGATGGCCTCACGGGTGTCGAAATAAAAGCGCACCAGCAAGGCGCGTTCGACCATCTCGGGTTTCTGTCGGACTTCAAACATGTGCGGCAGAAATAGCACTCATCGCGACCTCCGGCTATGGGAAATTTCCCGACTCGGCACAACCGACACATCTGAAAAATTTCAAGTAAAACGCCGAGAAACGGAGGTCGCAGAGAAAAGCGCGGATACCCATGAAAAACCTTGAATGCATGCGAAGGGCTTGCCTCGGGCATTTCATGGGCATGGCGACAGGAGTGTCGCCACTCCTTATTTTCAATCTTCGTCGTCCTTGGCGCCTTTTACTCGGACTTTGCCGCGGAGTTTAGCTTCGATGAAAGCGTCAAGATCGCCATCCATGACATCTTGGATGCTGCCGGATTCCTCGCCGGTGCGGAGGTCGAGCACCTTTTGGTATGGTTGAAAAACGTAGGACCGGATTTGATTGCCCCAAGAGACATCGCCCTTTTCACCGTAAGCGCGATCGGCCTCGGCTTTTTGTTTGTCCTCCTCGATGGTGTAGAGTTTGGCTTTGAGAATCTCGAAGGCGAGAGTGCGGTTTTGGCCTTGGGTCCGGGCAGCGGTGGAGCGGATGAGGATGCCGGAGGGAAGGTGGCGCAGGATGACGGCGGTTTCCACCTTGTTGACGTTCTGTCCGCCTTTGCCGCCGGAGCGGGTGGTGGTGATTTCAATGTCCTTCTCGTTGATCTCGATGTTGATCTCGTTGGAAACTTCCGGCGTGGCGTCGATGGAGGCGAAGGACGTGTGGCGCTTTGCATTGGAATCGAACGGGGAAATCCGGACGAGCCGATGGACACCGCGTTCGTTTTTGAGAAATCCGTAGGCGTAATCGCCGGTGATCTTGAGAGTGGCGGTGCGCAGGCCGGCTTCATCGCCGTCTTGCCAGTCGAGGGTTTCCACGGTGTAGCCTTTGCGTTCCGCCCAGCGGGTGTACATGCGGTGGAGCATTTGCGCCCAATCGCATGCTTCGGTGCCACCCGCACCGGCGGAGATGACGAGGAAACACGGGGAAATATCGCTCGGTTTATCCAGCAATGTCAGCAACTCGTAAGAACGGATGTCGTTTTCCAACGTCTTGGCATTGGCGATCGCCTCGCGAGCGAGGTCCGCATCGTCGAATTCTTTGGCGAGCGAGACGCCCTCTTCGATGTCCGCCGCCCGGCCTTCGAGTTTCAGGAAAGCTTCTAGCTTCTTTTTCAGACCGGCGGCCTTGGAGGAAATGGACTTCGCTTTATCGGAGTCGGTCCAAAACTCGGGAGCGCCCATGGCTTCCTCGAGCGTGTTGATTTCGTTTTCGAGGGTGGGGACGTCAAAGATACCTCCTGAGTTTCGAAAGGCGGCTTTTCAGGCCGTCCGTATCGAGCGCCAGGAGGTCAGCGGTGGGAAGTGAGGACATGCGGGCGGGAAGAAACCCCATGATGCGCGCTGAAGCAAGGCGGATTCATTCGCCGGAGCTATTTCATCGGGTGCTCCTTGAGCAGGTCTTCGACTTGATAGAATCCCTGGCGTGACTTGGTGGCTTCGCGGATTTTGGTGACTTGGGCAGGTTGGATGGCGGGGGCTTTGTTTCCGAAATGATTGCGCACGTAGGTGAGCACGGCGGCGACTTCGTCATCCTTGAGCATGCCGCCGAAAGGGGTCATGGGAACCAAGCCTTGGTATTTTTTACCATTGACCTCCAAGGGACCCATCATGCCGTGCAGGGTCAGCTTGATCAAACGCTCGGGATCACCATTCACCCATGGGCTTTCGGCCAGAGGCGGGAAGGCGGGGTCGAGGCCCTTGCCATCGGGCTGATGGCAGGTGGAGCAATGGGCATCGCGGAAGAAAACCTCATGCCCGGCTAGAAATTGCTTTTTCTCGATATCCGTTAGATGTGCCGGGACAGGCGGGGCTGGGTGTTCGTCCACGACGACTTCCTTCACACCATCGAGCCGGGTCATGGCGGTTTTTGCGGCATTCTGAGACCAGACGTCGAGTGGTTGCTTGGAGGCGAGGGTCACGATTTTTTTGCCAACGGCGTTATCCAACCATGATCCGGCGATGATGGCTTCGAGGCGCACACGACCATGGGGATCGGCGGCGGCTTTTTCGAGCAGCGCCGGGTGATCGGCGGTGCGGTGGGTGTTGTAACTCAAGACCCGCACGGCGGCGGCGCGAACGCGAAAATCCTCAGCTTGGAGCAAGCGGCGGAGCAAGGGTTCATCAACCTCGTTGAGTCCCCAGGTGGTCCAGAGTGCTTCGAGCAAGTGATGTTCGTTGCGCGGGTCTTTGGGATCGAGTTGCTTGATCCATGTTTGAAGGGCGGGCGTTACTTCCGCAGCGGAGTGAGAGCGGAGTTCGCGGCGGGTCCGGTAGCGGGCGCGGTATTCGGGGAGCTTGAGATTTTCTAACAATTTAGCAACAGGAGCCTTCTCGACCGATGCCGGTTTGACGAGCGGGCGCGACGGATAGGTGATGCGATAAACGCGGCCGTGGACGTGGTCGCGCAGCGGGTCGCGCGCGTTGTGCTGCATGTGGCCGATGAGGACGTTGTGCCAATCGATAACGTAGAGCGATCCGTCGGGCGCGAACTCAAGATCGACCGGGCGAAAATTTCCGTCAGAGGATTTCAAGAGGTCTTGGCGGAACGTGGTTTTGTAACCGGTGCCGTCATCGACGATGGCGTGTTGTTTGATGCCGAGAAATCCGATGGTGTTGCAGAGCAACATGTCGCCCTGGACTTCGTCGGGGAAATGGCGGGAGGAAACGAACTCAAGACCGGAGGACGGGCGCACGGCGTTGCCTTTCGGGGCGAGGTCGGGGGAGGACGGGCATTGGCTGCCGTAGGTGGGTTTGACCGAGGCGGGAAGCATCCAGTTGATGCTTGGGCCGGAGGTATGAATGAAGAAGTTCTGGCCCCAATCGTCGAAGGCGATGCCCCAAGGATTCGGAATTTGGAGTTGAGCGGTGCGCTCGAGGTGGCTGCGTTGTGGATTGAAGCGGAAGAATCCGCCGTTCATGGCGCGGACGGGGCCGTAGGCGCTTTCCACGTTGGAGTGGAGAAACAAGCCTTCGCCCATGAGAAAGGCACCGGAAGGATCGGCACAGAAGGCACTGATGGCGTGGTGGGTGTCATGGGTATCGAAACCACCTAACACAATTTCGCGGGAATCGGCGTGGTCGTCGCCATCGGTATCGCGCAGCAGAATGAGATTGGGTTCCTGGGCGACGTAAACCCCTTCCGGCGCAAATTCGAAACCGATAGGCAGATGAAGTTTATCGGCGAAAACGATTTCCTTGTCGGCGCGACCATCGCCATTGGTATCCTCGTAAATGAGGATCTTGTCGTTAGGCATCGGATCGCCGGGACGGTAAGCCGGGTAGGTGGGCATGGTGGCGACCCACAAGCGTCCCTGATCATCGAAGGAGAGTTGCATCGGATTGGCGAGGTTGGGAAATTCTTTTTCCGATGCGAACAGTTTCACTTGATACTCCTCAGGAACGGTTAGAGATTTTTCCGCTTCTTCGCCGTAGAGGTAATCCGGGGTGCCGTTTTTGACGCTACGCGTGTAATTCGTCTGCACCGGTGGCAGCGGATGGGTTTTGGAGTCATCGACGCTGATATTGGTGGTTTTTCCTGAAGCGACAGCCTGAATGAGTTGGTCGCGCAGCGCGGTCATCTCACGGGTTTTTTGCACTTCGTCAGGGTAGTTCGCAGGGCCAAAGGGTTTGTATCGACCACCATAGGCATGGACGCCGTTGAGGATGCCGTAGTCGTTTTGCCAGAACCAGTTTTTCTGAACCACTACGGCATGGACTTTGTTCGGATCGGCCTTGGAGGCACGGGATTGTTTGCCATAGACGCCATCGGCAAGGATGACCGCGAGTTGTTGGTAACCGGCCTCGTTAGGGATGAAGCCGCTGGTGGTGAAAGGCTCCTTGGCCTTGGCGTAAAGCTGCTGGGTCGGGGTGAAGAGATCGACGAATGTCAGCGCATGTTTTTTCGCCACGCGCTCCATGGCGGCGGTGTAGAGTTTCAGGTTGGCGTTTTCCTTGGTGCCATCGGGGAGATCGCGGCTTTTGGAGAGGTTTTCGTAAGCGATGGGTGAAACCAGCACCAGGCGCGGGGCGGCGTTGCCGTTGTAGGCCTTGCTGAGGGTGTGGACGACAAAGGCATCGAGTTCCGCCTCGTAGTTGGCCACGCGTTGCGGACCATCGAAGGATTCGTTGTAGCCGAAGAAGGCGACGATGGTGTCGGCCTTCAGGTGGGTGAGCCATTGATCGGGGGTGGCGAAGAATCCATTGCCCGAATGAGGGGCGTTTTGCGGGCGGAATTTTTCCGCACCAGGGAAGGCCCATTGCGACTTGCGGGCGGGATGGGGACGAAAACCCGGGGTGTCTCCGGGGCGTCCCATATTGCGGATGACGAGTTGTTTGTCGGGATTGCGGAGGTGTAATTCCGTCTCCAAGCGGCTGTAATAAAGATCCCGTTCGGCGAGGCCGTTGCCGATGAAAACGAGGCTCTCACCAGTTGATGGCGGAGCCACGGCCTGCGGGCGGGCGGTGGTGGCGGCAGCCGGATCTTGCGTTAGCACGTGAGCTGCGTCTTTTTTCGAATCCTGAGGTTGTGCTTTGCGCGGCCCCGCGATGCCGGAGATGCAAGTGAGGCCGAATGCGGCACATGCGGCGAACGGAATCCGGAATCGAGCTTGGATCATATAGATCGCCTTCTACGGGGCACCTTGAACAATCTTTCAAATATCCGAAAACTTATCCCTTCAAGGCAGCGGCGTGCCATCCGGGATTTCAAAGGTCTTGAATCTCGACGTATCCCCTTTTTCTAAAATCACTTTTGATTTCGGCAAACCCAAGCTCTTCGCGAGAAAATCCCGCAACTCCGCATTCGCCTTGCCTTCGGTCGGCGGAGCGGCCACGCGCACCCGCAGAACCGGCCCGGCATGCGGATCTTCATCCCAGCCGATCACTTCGCTGCGTCTCGCATTAGGCGTTGCCCGCACCCGGAGTTTCATGGCGCGTTGAGAACCGCTGGTTTCCGCTCAGACGTGGAGGATTTTTGGAACCGATGGCGCGCGCAGGCGGTGGGCTTCCGGAAAGTCCGAGCCCAAGAGCGGTCGGCAATAGTTCAAGAAATCCTCCGTCACGCCGTTGCCCGCTTCATTGATGAAATGGTCCGGCATGTGGCGGGTCTTGCCAGCCACCATATCGATCGGCACAAGTTCGTAATCCACGCTGTAATTCAACACCGGACGGCGAATGACCACCGAGCCATCGACGTTGTCCCACATCGCAAATTGCACCGCTTTTTCGCCGACCTCGCGGGCTTCCTTGGCATCGCGGTCGGAGCTGCAACCGATGAACGCGCGCTGGAGGTAGCCGAAGGTGTCGGCGCGGACGCGTTTGAGATCGAGCCCCTTCTTGATCGTCTGGGAAAGCAGATCGCCCAATGCGCCGGTGCCGGATAGTTGGAGATTCCCGTGGTCATCACGTTCTTCATCGCCACCCATCAGTTTGGAAATCATCGGGACGCCCTGAGCATCCGAGATCCCTTCCGAAACGGCTATATTGCAGAACCCGTATTGAGTGTAAGCCCGATCGACATCCGCGAGAAATTTGTCGGTATCGAACGCGCGTTCCGGCACATAGACGAGGTGCGGGCCGTCATCGACGTATTTCCTGGCGAGTGAGGACGCTGCAGTGAGGAAACCCGCGTGACGCCCCATCACCACACCGATGTAAACGCCCTTGAGCGCGCGGTTGTCGAGGTTCACTCCGGTGAATGCCTGCGCCACAAAACGGGCGGCGGAACCGAAGCCCGGGCAGTGATCGTTTTCCATCAAATCGTTGTCGATGGTCTTGGGAATATGGATGGCGCGCAGTTCGTAATCCGCGGCGCGCGCTTGTTCGTTGACGATGCGCACGGTGTCCGACGAATCGTTGCCTCCAACATAGAAAAAATACCGGATATCGTGCGCTTGCATCACCTTGAACATACGCGCGCAATATTCCTCATCCGGTTTGTCACGGGTGGAAAGCAGACCCGAGGACGGGGTGCTCGCCACTTGTTCGAGGTTGTGGGTGGTTTCACGGGTCAGATCGACGAAGTTCTCTTCAATGATTCCACGCACTCCATGGACGGCCCCGTAAACGGCCGTCACTTGAGTGAATTTCCGGGCTTCGAGAGCGACCCCGACCACGCTTTGATTGATCACATGGGTGGGACCACCACCCTGTGCGACGAGTACTTTTCCTTCTAATCGGCTCATGCAGGGCGGAGAGTCAAGCAACCCCGCTCAGATGCAAGTCTCGAAAGCAGCTGGATTCGCTGAAAAAATCCGCAGGGTTTTTTGCTGGTGCCGACGATGCCAGAACCGGACGCTCGCCCTGTGCGCATGGAATCCGCCCATCCCCATGAAACTCCGCGTCCGGCAGCGGTCGGCGTGAATCCCGCATGCCCATGGCTGCCGGAAATCGCGCAAATCCACGATTTCACGCTCACCCGGCGCCATGGCCGCGAGCGCGGCGCGGCATTCTATCAGGACGCCCTGCGTTACGGGCAATCGCTGTGGATATCCGGCAAGCCGGCGCAGGCCTTGCTCCAACTCGACAAAGCGTGGATGGCGGATTTGCCGACGGGTGATCCGGTCTTGGCCAAGGATCCTTCACCCTACCAGGCCTTGGTGTGGATTTTACAACGCGCCGCGTCCGAGGATTGCGGTTATCTCGGAAACCCGGTGCGGCATTTCCAACACCTCGCCAGCCGGATGAGCGGCGACCGGGCGGAGGTCCGCTCCTGGCGGGCCTGGCTGTGTTTTCATCTTTCCGAGCACGTGCTGCCCCGGGCGAAATTTCCGCGCGATGGCTACCAAATCAGCCGCGAGGGCCTTTGGATTCCGGGCCTCACCTACTCACTGGCCGCCGTCGCAAAGCTGGGCTGGCCAGGCGAGACCGAATTCGCCAGACATTGTCTGCAAACTTCGTAGGCGCAAAATCGTAAAAGTTCCGCTAGGTTTCCAGCAACCCAGCTTGCACCGCGGAGTTTAACCTACAAATCGACCTATGAAAAACCCTTGGATTCTCCCTGCCGTGACCTTGTTGGTCGGCACCGTTGGCGGCTACATTTCCGGCAAAAACACCAGTCCCACTGAAAAACCGGACGCGACCGAAAATTCAAGCCCTAGAACGCGGACATCCAATCGCCCCGACTCGGCTCAGGCGGAAAATGGCAAACGCCCAAAACGCCCCGCCGGACTGTCGGAAATCGGTCGATTGGCCGGCAGCTCCAATCGCCTCCAAGCGATGATGGACTTTTACGCAGGCCTCAGCCCCGATCAATTGGAGGCGGAAGCGCGGAAACTCGAAAATCTCCCGATGAACGAGCGCATCATGGCCTCATTCCTCCTTTTCGGCCGTTGGGCGGAGGTGGATGCCACTTCCGCAATGGCATTTTCCAACTCCATGGGATTCAGCGGGGCCTTCGTCCGGCCCACCATTTTACAAAGCTGGGCTAGCGTGGACCCGGCGAATGCCGCCAAATATTATGCTCAAAATCCACGTGAGTTCGCGATGATGGGCATGATGGGCGGCGGCGGCGGCCGCGGCCCGATGGGAGGCCAAGGCGGAGCCTCGATCATCGCCAGCGAATGGGCCCGACAAGATCCCACCGCCGCTCTGGCGTGGGCCAACTCGCTGACCACCGAGAAAAGCCAAGCCATATCCGCCGTGGTGGGCGAAGTCGCAAAAACCGACCCCGCGAAGGCCGCAGGAATGTTGCAGACCATGGAGAGCGCTGACAAGGCCAGCGCCTACCGCGCGGTGGCGGAACAATATGGCGCATCCAATTTCAGCGAAGCCCAATCATGGATTCGCACCTTGCCGGCGGATGAACAAGATGCGGGGCTTGCCTCAGCAATCAGCGGCCTATCCAGAAATGATCCGCAAGCCGCCGCAAAACAAGTCGCACTGATGAGCGATGGCGATGTAAAGGATGGCGCCATTTCCGATGTGGTAGGTCCCCTCGCCCGCTTGGATCCTCAGGCTGCTGCGGATTTCCTCAAACAGGCCAGCGAGGATGCCCAACAAAACAGCATGCGCGAATTGATGCCCTCATGGGTCGCTAAAGACCCAAGCGCCGCCTTGAGTTATGCCACGTCCCTACCCGTTGGCGATGTCCGGGACAGCGCGCTCCAATCTTATGTGTTTGCCAATAACAGCGCTGCTCCGGCCGATCTGGTTCAGTCCGCCGAATCCATCACCAACGAGCGCGACCGCAGCCGCGCAATCGGCATAACCGTGAACCGCTGGATGCGCGAGGACGAACCCGCCGCCAAAGCCTACGTCGAACAAACCACCGCCATTCCCGAAGATTCCAAACAACGCAACCTCGACGGCGGCGGCATGTGGGGCGGCGGACGTGGCCGCGGCCGCGGCGGAAATTAATTCAAGTCGAACCAGCAATGTGGTCTGGAGGCAATCTATCATGTTAATCCGTGTACTCTGGTTCCATCGATTACCCGCTGAAAATGTTCCGCGCGCTTTTCAAGTGTAAGCGTCCTAAAATTGACCCGTCGCCAGACGACGGCCGATAGCGACTAGATGTTTGATCAGGCGACTTTCTGCGCTTGGGCGAGGCGGGCGGCGGCGATGCGGGCCGGGGTCAGTTCGGCGGCTTGTTCGGGTGTCGCGTTGTGAGGCAGGCGCTTGATGACCTCGATGAGGTAATCCTCGGGGTTGAGTCCCTGGGTCTTGCAGTTGGCGATCAGGGTGTAGAAAAGCGCGTTGTTGGAA